>JBDSBD010000387.1:0-3409 GCA_039921765.1 Burkholderiaceae bacterium | reverse complement strand
GCCTGCGTGCCGACATGGACGCGCTGCCGATCGACGAGAAAACCGGCCTGCACTATGCGAGCAAGCGTCCGGGCGTGATGCATGCGTGCGGCCACGATGGCCACACCGCGATGCTGCTCGCCGCCGCACGGCAACTCGCCTCCGATGGCGTGTTCTCGGGCACGTTGAACCTCATCTTCCAGCCGGCCGAGGAGGGGGGCGGCGGCGCGCTGCGCATGATCAACGAAGGGCTGTTTGAAAAGTATCCGTGCGACGCGGTGTTCGCGATGCACAACGGCCCCGGCACGCCGCAGGGCCGGCTGGTGTTCCGCGATGGACCGATGATGGCGTCGTCGGACTATGTGACGATCACACTGCACGGCGTCGGTGGCCACGGTGCCGAGCCGCATCGCACGGCGGACCCGATCGTCGCCGCAGCGAGCACCGTGATGGCCCTGCAGACCATCGTCTCACGCAATGCCGACCCGATGGAGATGGCCATCGTGACCGTCGGGGCGCTGCACAGTGGCAAGGCCAACAATGTGATTCCCGATGCTGCCGTGCTCGAACTCACGGTGCGTGCGCTGACGAGCGAGATGCGCGAGCTGATCGAACGGCGCATCAAGGCGCTGGTTGCGGCGCAGGCCGAGAGCCTCGGCGTGCGCGCGGAGATCGACTACCGGCGAGGCTACTCGGTGCTGGTCAACACGCCCGAGGAAACTGCGTTCGCGCGCCAGATCGGGCTCGAACTGGTGGGTGCCGAAAACGTCGTCCTGCAAGGCCCGGCCATCAGCGCCAGTGAGGACTTTTCCTTCATGCTCGAGAAGGTGCCCGGCTGCTACCTCATCATCGGCAACGGGGCGGGCGCAGGAGCTTGCATGGTGCACAACCCGGGTTACGACTTCCACGATGGCAATATGGCGATCGGCTCTGCGTACTGGGTGCATCTGGCGGAACGGTTCCTCGCCGAAGCGGGGTCCGGTTCCAGCAGTTGAGCGATCCGGGTGTTCGCGCCACACCGAACCCGTGAATGAACCCGTTGCAGCGCGCCGACGCCGCCATGCGAGCGCCCATCGCCGCGGCAGTGCCGGACGAGTGGTTCAGCATTCGACGATATTCACCGCCAGCCCGCCGCGCGCGGTCTCCTTGTACTTGGTCATCATGTCGGCGCCGGTTTCGCGCATGGTCTTGATGACCTTGTCGAGGCTGACGTGGTGGGTGCCGTCGCCGCGCAGCGCCATGCGCGCGGCGTTGATGGCCTTGACCGAGGCGATCGCGTTGCGCTCGATGCAGGGGATCTGCACCAGGCCGCCGACCGGATCGCAGGTCAGGCCGAGGTGGTGCTCCATGCCGATCTCGGCGGCATTTTCTGCCTGCGCCGGGGTGCCGCCCATCACCGCGGCGAGTGCGGCGGCGGCCATCGAGCAGGCCACCCCCACTTCTCCCTGGCAGCCGACCTCGGCGCCCGAGAGGCTGGCGTTCTCCTTGTAGAGCAGGCCGATCGCGCCGGCGGTGAGCAGGAAGTCGATCACGCCGCGCTCGGTGGCACCGGCGACGAAGCGCATGTAGTAGTGCAGCACCGCCGGGATGATGCCGGCCGCGCCGTTGGTGGGTGCGGTGACGACCCGGCCGCCGGCGGCGTTCTCCTCGTTGACCGCCAGTGCATACAGGTTCACCCAGTCGAGCACCTGGAGCGGGTCGCCGGCGCCGGCCCAGGCGCGTTGCGCACTCGCGTCAGCGCCGGTCGGTGGATCGGCGGTCAGTTGGCGGTAGAGCTCGGCCGCGCGTCGCCGCACCTTGAAGCCGCCCGGCAAGGTGCCTTCGGTACGGCAGCCTCGGGTCACGCAGTCCTGCATGGTGCGCCAGATGCGCAGCAGGCCGGCATCGGTGTCGGCGTCGCTGCGCCAGTGGCGCTCGTTGCGCCGCATGATCTCGGCAATCGAGCACTGCTCGTGCTGCGTGAGCTGCAGCAACTCGTCGCCGCTGTGGAACGGATGCTGAAGCACGGTGGTGTCGGGTGCAACGAGCTTGCGCTTTGCGCCGTCGGCCGCGACCTCGTCGCTGACGACGAAGCCGCCGCCGACCGAGTAGTAGATGCGCTCGGTCAGCACCGCGCCCGCGGCGTCGAAGGCCTCCATGCGCATGCCATTGGCGTGGAAGGGCAGGGTCTCGCGGCGCTTGAAGAGCAGGTCTTCGCGCTCATCGAAGCTCACGCGCCGGCTGCCACCGAGCACCACCGCGTGCTCGGAGCGCATCGCCTCGAGCAACGCGGGAATCGCATCGACCTCGACCGCATCAGGCTCGTGGCCGGCCAGGCCCAGCAGCACCGCCTTGTCGCTGCCGTGGCCCTTGCCGGTTGCGCCGAGCGAGCCGTACAAGGTGGCGCGCACGCGCGCGGTGACGTCGAGCACGCCGTCGTGGCGCAGGCGCTCGACGAAGATGCGCGCGGCGCGCATCGGTCCCACGGTGTGCGAGCTGCTCGGCCCGATGCCGATCTTGAAGAGGTCGAAAACGGAGACGGCCATGGAGGTCCTCAGTGAACGGGCAGCGTCGGCGCGGCCAAGGCCGGCGCCAACGCGTGGTCGATGGGTCGAAGGCGCCGGGTGCGGCGCCGGAATTCGAGCGTCGAACCCGGCCACAAGGTCGTGATGCGGCCGTCGCCGGCGCGATACCAGCTCGCGCAGCCGCTTGCCCACACGCTGCGCGGCAGGCGCCGCTGCAACTCGGTGTTGAAGCGTTGGGTGGCGGTATCGGTGACCTCGATGGCCGCGGCACGGTCGAGCCGGGCGAGCGCGTCGAGTACGTAGCGCAGCTGCGACTCGATCATGAAGATCATCGAGTTGTGGCCCAGGCCGGTGTTCGGCCCGGCCAGCAGAAAGAAGTTCGGGAACCCCGGCACCATGGCGCCGAAATAGGCCTGCGCGCCATGCTCGCGCCAGCGCGCCTGCAGGTCGGCGCCACTGCGCCCGTGCACGGTGAACGGCAGCACCGGGTCGGCGGCCGCGAAGCCGGTGGCGAGCACGAGCGCGTCGAGCGCGTGGTGTTCGCCATCCGTCGTGCGCAGGCCGTCGGCCAGCATCCGCTCGATCGGCACCGTGACGAGGCGCGCGTTCGGCCGCTGCAGCGCCGGGTAGTAGTCGTCGGAGATCAGGATGCGCTTGCAGCCCAGCCGAAACTGCGGTGTCAGCGCGTCACGCAGCGGCCCGGGCGGCACCTGGTGGTGCAGCCACCTGAGGGCCAGTGGTTCGGCTGCGCGCAGCAGACCGGGTGCGCGCGTGAACGCTGGTGCACGCCATTCGTGCTGGACATAGACGAGGGCGCGCGCGAGTCGCGCCCAGAACGGCACGTGGCGCCGCAGCGCCTGGGCCAGCACGCCGATCGCATGGTCGCGCTTGGGCAGCACCCAGGGCGCGCTGCGCTGGAACAGCGT
>JBDSBD010000386.1:0-11444 GCA_039921765.1 Burkholderiaceae bacterium | reverse complement strand
GCGGCAGCGCCGGCACGTCGACCGTGACTTCGAGCTCGCCCAGATCGGAATCGTCCGTGATGTCGCAGGCGCGGCGCCGCACGATGCGCGCGTCGTCCACATCGACCGCGTTGGCGATCACCGTGGCGGCGGCGTCGGCCTGCGCCGCGGTGGCGGCCAGCACCGTCACGCTGTCGGCGATACCCAGCGAGAAGCTGCGACCGCGCCAGCCGCTGGTGGCGACGCCGCGCACCGGCAGTGCGGCGTCCACCTGCATGGCGGCATCGATCGGCAGGTCGGCCAGGGTGCGCGGGTCGAACGCGCCGAGGTCGGCAAAGAGCCCGACCTTCACCGAGGCGCCCGGCGCGAGATGCAGCGCGATGTCGCCGCCGTTGTTGACCCACGCGCGCGTGATGCCGGCGCGCTCATAGAACTCGATCAGCTCCTGCGCCACCGCACCGGCCACCGCCGCCATCGGCGTGATGAAGCCGGCTGCAAACGGCGCGCAAGCCTGCCACATGCGGCGCGCGACCGCGCCCTGCAAGGGGCACGGCGCAGCCGCACGCAGCGGCGCCCTCAGTAGCGCGAGCTCGGCCACCAGTTCGCCCAGCAGCGGCTCGAAGCGCCGCCATGCCGCTGCGTGCGCGGCCTGCACCGCCGCCGGCGCACCCTCGGCGCCAATCACCAGATCGATCGGGCCGTGCTGGAAATGCCAGCGACCGTCGGACAGCTGGGCGCGTTGGGCAGACATCGTGGGCATCCCGGAGCGTGCTCTCAACCGAGCATCGGCGGTTCGCCGAGCGGCCAGGGGTTGGCGCTCGAGTTGCTGATGAAGCGCCGGCCGGTGGGCGCGCCGTCGTGGTGCCAGGCGCCGCTGGCCAGCGCCTGCTCCAGGCTGCGCACCGGCTCCATGTGGCCGCCCAGGGCGCGGTAGTCGTCGAGCCGCATGCTGAACTCGATCGGCGCCACCAGCGCCGGCGTCGGCACCGTGCCAAAGCTGTTGTCGGGCATGCGCGCCACGTCGACCATCACGGTGATGCCGCCGCCCGGCCACACATAGGCCGGCGCGCCGCCGCAGGTCACGTTGACAAGCGCCTGCTTGATGCGCCGCGTGAGCAGCACCGGGTTCTCGGTCACGCCGGCGCGCAGGCTGCCGCCGGCGCCGCCGAGGAACAGCACACTGGCCAGCGACGGCTCGCAGTTTTCGCCGATGCGCGCCACCACGCCGTGCATCGCCGCCGGCATCTCGGCCGGGTGCGGCACGAGCGCGGCGTCGAGCTCGTACCACGCCGCATGCTCGCCGGTGGTCGACACCATCAGCAGCTTCAGCCCGGGCCAGGCGACCTGCGCGTCCCAGCCCTCGATGATGGAAAGTGGATCGGCAATGTCGGTACCGCCCCAGCCGATGCCCGGGTTGGCGACCTGGAAGTAGCGCCCCGGCGTGGACTTGCGGCCGCGAATCCTGATGCCCGAGGGCCGCATGTCCAGGCAGCGCCCGGCCTGGTGCTGGGTCAGCACGCCGGTGATGTGGTCATCGACCACGACCACCTCGTCGGCGTGGCCGAAGAACTGCTTGGCGAAGATGCCGATCGTGGCCGAGCCGCAACCGACCCGCATGCGCTGCTCCTCGACGCCGTTGACGATGGGCGCGCGGCCGGCCTGGATCACGAGCTGCGCGCCGCCGTCGATGGCCAGCTCGACCGGCTGCTTGTTGCCCAGCCCCAGCATCATCTCGCAGGTGATGCGCCCTTCCTTCTTGCTGCCGCCGGTCAGGTGGTGCACGCCGCCGAGCGACAGCATCTGCGAGCCGTATTCGGCCGTGGACACATGGCCCACCACTTCGCCCTTGCAGCGCACGTTGGCCTGTTCGGGGCCGAGCCAGCGGTCGGTGTCGATCTTCACCTTGAAGCTGCAGTAGCTGAAGATGCCTTCGGTGACGACCGTCACCATGTCGACGCCGCGGCTGCTTGACGCGACGATGAACGGCGCGGGCTTGTAGTCGGGGTAGGTGGTGGAAGACCCGATGCCGGTGACGAAGACCTCGTCCTGCGTCGCCAGTGGGTTGACCTGCGCCTGCGCCGCGGCCGCATCGTCGAGGGCGGCAAAGGGCACCACCGCCGCATCACCGCCGGCGAGCGTGCGGTGCAGCAGCACCACCGGGTCGACGCGCACCAGCACGCCGTCGGCGTTGGCGTAGCGGTCGCAGGCGCCGGTTTTGCCGGGGGAGATCTGACACAGCACCGGGCATGCGTTGCACTCGATCTTGGTCGGTGCCATGCGCTCGCTGCGCGGGCGCGACCTGTCGAGCACCTGCGGCGCCAGGCCGCTTGCGGCGTCGGGCAGCGTCAGCACGTCGGGCAGTCCGTCGGTCTTGGTGTGTTCGGTCATGGCGCGTCGGTGGCGGGCGTCGCGAGAGCGCCGCCGCTTGCCGGCGCTGCACGCTTCATGTAGCATTCACTTAACGAAGGAGCGGCGATACTACATGCCGCATTCGGGCCGCGCAAGACAGGAAGTCCCTGGCCTCGCACCTGTTCATTCCCATCTACTCACCCTTCCGATGAGCGCATTCAACGAAGAGCGCGTGCTGAGCGTGCGCCACTGGACCTACAAGCTGTTCACCTTCACGACCACGCGCGATGCGGGCCTGCGGTTCTCCAACGGCCACTTCACGATGATCGGCCTGCGCGTCAACAACAAGCCGCTGCTGCGCGCCTACAGCATCGTCAGCGCCAACTACGAAGAGCACCTCGAGTTCCTGAGCATCAAGGTCCCCGATGGCCCGCTCACCTCGAAGCTGCAGCACATCCAGGTCGGCGACACCATCATCGTCGGCAAGAAGCCCACCGGCACCCTGGTGACCGACTACCTGATTCCGGGCAAGCGCCTGTACCTGCTGTCCACCGGCACCGGCCTGGCGCCGTTCATGAGCATCATCCGCGACCCCGACACCTATGAGCGCTTCGAGCAGGTGGTGCTGGTGCATGGCGTGCGCAAGAAGGACGAGCTCGCCTACCACGAGCTGCTGACCAAGCACCTGCCGGCACACGAACTGCTGGGCGATCTGATCAAGAGCCAGCTGCTCTACTACCCGACCGTCACGCGCGAGGCCTACCTCCACATGGGCCGCGTCACCGAGCTGATGGAAAGCGGCAAGCTGGCCGCCGACCTGGGCCTGCCCGCGCTCGACGCCGAGCAGGACCGGGTGATGATCTGTGGCAGTCCCGGCATGCTGCGCGACCTGAAGCACATGCTCGAGGGCCGCGGCTTCAAGGAGGGCAACACCTCGTCGCCGGGCGCCTTCGTGATCGAGCGGGCGTTCGCCGAGCAGTGATGGCACGGCCGCCACGACCTCACCGCGGCGGCGCCGGGCAATGACCGAGGGCTCGGCGGCCAGGCCGGCGGCAACGCGTCGCCCCGGGGTGCGCGAACTCGCCGCACAGGCCACCCGCGAGAGCATCCTGCGCGCGGCCACCAAGGTGTTCGCCAAGCACGGCTTCGCCGGCGGGCGTGTCGAGCAGATCTCCAAGGCCGCGAAGTCGTATGACCGGATGATCTACTACTACTTCGGCAGCAAGGAAGGCTTGTTCATCGCCGTGCTCGAGGAGATGTACCGACGCTTCAACGATGCCGAGTCGCGCCTCGTGCTGGACGTGGAGCAGCCGCTGGCCGCGTTGCGCGCAGTGACCCGCTTCATGTGGACCTACTACCTGAAGAACCCCGAGTTCATCACGCTGCTCAACACCGAGAACCTGCACCGCGGCAAGCACATCTCGAAGTCGCTGCGTGCGCGCGAGTATTCGTCGCCGGCCGTCAGCGTGCTCGGCGAGGTGCTCGAGAGCGGCGTGCAGCAAGGCGTGTTCCGCGCCGACGTGGGCGCGCGCGACATCTACCTGATGATCGCCGCGCTCGGTTACTTCTACCTCTCGAACCGGTTCACGCTCTCGGCCTTTCTCGGTGAGGAGCTCGATACCGCGCCGGCGCTCGCGCACTGGGAGGAGTTCCTGATCGACACCGTGCTGCGCACGGTGGTGCCCGGTGCACCGCCGAACCTTCCCATGAGGCCGCCGCCGACGCGGCGAGTGGCGGCGCGCCGCGCACCGAAGGCCGTCCTCAGCGCGGGATGACCCGACACGGGTTGCCGGCCGCAAAGGCGCCTGCGGGCACGTCGCGCGTGACCACGCTGCCGGCGCCGATGACCGCGCCGGCGCCGATGCTCACCCCCGGGCAGATCACGGCGGCGCCGCCGATCCAGGCGTCGTCGCCGATCGCGACCGCCTTGCCGAATTCGAGGCCCGAGCGGCGCTGCTCGGCAGCCATCGGGTGTGATGCCGCGTAGATGTGCACCCCGGGGCCGACCAGCACGTTCGCGCCGATCGTCACCGGCATGACATCGAGGATGACGCAGTTCACATTGAAGTAGACGTTGGCGCCGAGCCGGATGTTGTAGCCGTAGTCGCACAGGAACGGCGGGCTGATGTCGGCGTCCGGCCCCGGGCCGAGCAGTTCGCGCAGCAACGCGCGCCGGTCTTCGGCCTGCGCCGGGTCGAGTGCGTTCAGCCGCTGACAGAGCGTTCGCGCGCGCAGCCGCTCGGCGCAGAGTTGCGCGTCCTTCGAGTCGTACCACTCGCCGGCGAGCATCTTCTGCTTCTCGCTGAGCGCCGGCGCAGCCATGGCCTTGTCTGTCCGTCAGCCCTTGCGGCCCCCGACGACGAGCAACAGGCCGCCGACCACGATGGCGCCGACACCGGCCCACAGCGGCACATTGACCGTCTGCTTCTCCTTGACCGAGAGCTCGAGCGGGCCGAGCTTGAGCGCGGTCGTGTCCTTCGTGTAGCTGAAGCCGCCATACAGCAGGCCGAGCGCGCCGGCCACGATCAGTGCAATGGCAACGATCCTGAGGGTGTTCATGTTGCGTTCTTTCCTGGTTGGCACGTCGCGCCCCGCGGGCGCAATCGATCTACTGCGGTGCGGAGTATGCCCTGCGGCGTCGAGCCAATGCTCGCCTTTGGAGGCGCCGGAAAGCTCTCCGATCGTCAGGGATTCGGTGCGCCTGCCTGTAGTTCTTGACGCCGGCACTTGCCAACACTCGGAAGGAGATCGAGATAATGAAATCGACCCATGGGCGGGTCACGACAGTCACGGCCATTGCCGCCGCGATCGGGCTTTCGCTGGCATCCGCGTCAGCCCAGGCAAGCGACCTGCAGTTTTCATTCAACGGCGACGGGTTCAGCGGCAATGGCTCGCTGACGATCGCGCCGAACGCGGCGTCGGCAGATCCCGACCCGAACTGCGGAACGGCTGGACACAACGCCTGCCGAACCGACCCGGCGGGGGCTTACACGATCACCGCGATCACCGGCACGTTCTCGAACGCCGCGAACAATATCGTCAACGCCGCGATCACTGGTTTGGTGCCGATCAACCCGGCGAACGAGAAGGACCCGATCTTTGACCCGCTGGTCCCCTCGAGCCTGAGCTTCATCGATTACGGGAGCGGTGCCCTTTCCTACAACGACCTGTTCTACCCGGGTGGCTCGCCGATCGTCTGCACGATCTTCCCGTTCAGCGGAACCTTCCTCGACGTGTATGGCTTGGCCTTCACGGTCGCCGGGGGATACACGGTCGACTTGTGGGGCGACGGCGATCTGCATGGGCCGGGCACCACGGCGTATGGCGTCAGCGTGACGGACGGGACCCAACTGCTCGCCACTTCGTTCGATGGTGTGAATGCTTCGGTGGCAGCGGTTCCGGAGCCAAGCTCCTTCGCGCTGCTCGGCGTCGGCTTGCTGGGCATGCTGGTCTGGCGCAAGCGTGCGGGTGGCTAATCACGCTGCATCAGGGGGCCGCCTCCAGTTCTTGATCGTCTGGAGCGGCTCGTGCCGGTCGACGGCGTAGCCGCGAATCCAAGGACGTCATTACCCTGGATCGCGTCTACTGCCCTTCTGAAGGCGGTTCGGTGCAACGGGTTTAGCCCTCGCCCTTAGCATCGAAGTTCTCGATACTTGCTGCGCATGTCAAGCAGACGAGCCTGAATTGAGGGTCGGGTCGTTTTGGCGGTCAATTTTTCCTGCTGTTCAGCAGCCGGGATATCGCGGTCCAGTTCCGCGCACGCCGAACGAGCCTCCGGATCGAGCCTTGCGCGCGCGTGGCGCTTCGCCCTTTCTCGCGCGCTCTCGCCAAATATCGGCTTGAGTGCTTCCGCAACTTGCTCGTTTTGCTGTTCGGTCCTCACATCGCTGCCGACCAATTTGCCGCTGGGGTTCATGTTCACCCCGCGGGTTGGTTCGATGTCGAGGCGCTGCGCTCCAAGACACGGGGAGTCGGAGTAAACAATCTTTTCGCCGCTCTCGCACTTGAAAACGGTGCGCGACGGGGAAGGCAGCTTCTGCGCCAATGACTGGCCTATCGGCACAGTGATGAACAAAGGAGCCAGGATGAAGAGCAAGTGGCGAGCCCGGGATGTTGCCATTCTGTGATGGTAGTGGAGCAAAGTCCTGCGAGGCGTGCCGAACGTCCGCTCGATGCGAGTGCGAAAGGACATCCCGCCTTCAGGCAGAGGGGACTGCACGCGGAGGTTGGTCGCAAGCGCAGCGGCCAGTCGAATGAGGCCTGGAGGAGCCTAAGCTAACTTTCTTCGAGTTCCTTGAGCGATATGCCACGTTCGTCTTTCCAGGCCGTAAGACCGTTTGCACTGCCGCCATGGATGACTGCGGCGGCCGCGCTCGGGCTGCTGAACTCGACGTCCTTGACAAAAATGTACAGGCCGCCTTTCTCAACCAACGTGGCGTCTTGGATGAGCTTCTGGCGTAGAGAGACGGTGTTTGGATACTGCATCTCCGCAGAAGGGCGAATCGTAAGAACCGCTGAGGAATGAGCAAACACGACGAACCCGCCTTCCGTGCGCCTACCCCGAGCGAGGGCGTTCTTTATCTTGCAAACGAGCTCGGGCTGTGTTTGGGCCGGTTTGACCGAACCGGAGATTGGCGACAGCAGGTCTGACCCGAGAACTGGCAGCACCTGGCGGATGCGAGACAGGTAGACCTCCATGTCTTCTCTGTCTGACTCCGGGAGCTTTGGTTTGCTTGAGTTCGTGTTCTCGAGTGCATATCGACCGATAGTCTTCGCCTCTTGGAGCAGGCGGTTCTCCAAGTAGCGAATATGTGCCTTAGTGAGGTTCTCGTCTTTGCTGACGAATACAACCACCGAATTCCAGAAGTCCCTGGTCTTGTGCTGCTTGAGTCGGTCTCGAATGACCTCGGCTTCGCCGATGTAGGCAAGGTTTGCGCCGGTGTCGGCGTTGACGCCAAGCAAGAAATAGACGCCGGAACTTTCAAGCTCTTCTCGTGCAAGAAGGTCTTCCAGCTCAGTCCTGGGTGCGGCGAGGGCCTTTCCGGTCCAATTCGAAACTTCGCCGACGCGCAGGCGCTTCGCGTCTCCCTGCGGTAGAAAGAGCTTGATCGTAGCGGAGGTCATAGCGAACTATAGGGCGCAAGACTGGCACCGATTGCTCGGGGAATGCCAACGGCGTATTGACAGACGAGCCTCCCCCGTCGAAGCGCGTGACCCTGTCGGAGTCGCACGCCATCCGCCCCTTCATGTAGCATCCACTGAACCAACCGCAAGTCAATCGGAGCGCATTCATGGCAGACGCAGCAAGCACAGGCAAGTCGGGCAAGGTCGTGATCAGGAACATCGGGCTGCTGCTCTCGGGCGACATCGACCGACCGATCCTCGATGCCGACACCATCGTCGTGAACGGAGGGCTGATTCAGGCGGTGGGCCGCGAGAAGGATTGCGACACCACGCAACCCGCGACGCTGATCGACGCGCGTGGCACCTGCGTGGCGCCGGGGCTGATCGACAGCCACGTGCACCCGGTGTTCGGCGACTGGACGCCGCGCCAGAACCAGCTCGGCTGGATCGAGTCGACGATGAACGGCGGCGTCACCACGATGGTCTCGGCCGGCGAGGTGCACCTGCCCGGCCGCCCGAAGGACATCGTCGGCCTGAAGGCCCTCGCGATCACCGCGCAGCGCGCGTTCGACAACTTCCGTCCGGGTGGCGTGAAGGTACTGGCCGGTGCGCCGGTGATCGAGAAGGGCATGGTCGAGAGCGACTTCAAGGAGCTCGCCGAGGCCGGTGTGCGCCTGCTCGGCGAAGTGGGCCTGGGCTCGGTGAAGGGCGGCACCGAGGCCGCCACGATGGTGAAATGGGCGCGCAAGTACGGCATCCAGAGCACCATCCACACCGGCGGGCCGTCGATCCCGGGGTCGGGGCTGATCGACAAGGACGTGGTGCTCGAGGCCGACGCCGACATCATCGGCCACATCAACGGCGGCCACACCGCGCTGCCCGAGGCGCATGTGTGCGAGCTGTGCGAGAAGAGTTCGCGCGCGATCGAGATCGTGCACAACGGCAACGAGCGCGTCGCGATCGCCGCGGCCCAGATGGCGTTGCAGCTCAAGTGCCCGCACCGCGTGATCCTGGGCACCGACGGGCCGGCCGGCTCGGGCGTGCAGCCGCTCGGCATCCTGCGCATGGTGGCGCTGCTGTCGAGCCTGGCCAACATCCCGGCCGAGCTGGTGTTCTGCTTTGCCACCGGCAACACCGCGCGCATGCGCCAGCTCAACTGCGGCCTCATCGAGCCGGGCCGGGCCGCCGACTTCGTGTTCATGGACCGGGCTCAGCACACTGCCGGTAAGACGCTGCTCGAGAGCGTGCAGCTCGGCGACATTCCAGGCATCGGCATGGTGATGATCGACGGCCTGGTGCGTTGCGGCCGCAGCCGCAACACGCCGCCGGCGACCGAGATTCCGGTGGTCGTGGGCGCGCACTGAGCCAACGCCGTGGGGCAGCTGGCTGCGAAGACGCGGTGCAGCGAAGTCGGCGCGCCATGCCGGCGCGCTGGCTCCGGCCCGGGTGCGCGCCGAGCCACCGGCCAGGAAGGCCTCGTCGTCTCGCCGCGGCACCACCGATCTGACGACTACGGATGGGGCGTCGTCACGCCGGCGTCACGCTGCCAGGGCGGCAGCGGCGCGCCGCAGTCACGGCAAAAGCGTGCGCTCGGCAGGTGGCCTTCGGTCAGGCACTCGTGGCAGGTTCGCGTGGTGGGGGTGGCGGTCGATGCCTTCTGTGACACGAACTCGGCACCCACGATCCCGGTGGGTACGGCCAGCGTGCCCCAGCCGATCAGCATCATCACCGAGGCGATCAGGCGCCCCAGGTCGGTCTTGGGTGTGATGTCGCCGAAGCCCACGGTCGTCATCGTCGTGATCGCACAGTACACACCGACCGGGATGCTGGTGAAGCCGTGCTCCGGCCCCTCGGCCACGTACATCAGCGTCCCCATGACCAACACGATCAGCATCACGAACGACATGAACACCAGGATCTTGCGGCGCGCCGCAGCCAGTGCCCGGCCCAGCATGCCGAATTCGGCCACGTAGGCGACCAGCTACAGGATGCGGAACAGGCGCAGCAAGCGCAGCACGCGCACGTCGATCAGCGCGTGCAGGCCGGGCACCAGGATCGCCAGGTAGGTGGGCAGCACCGCGAGCAGGTCGATCACGCCGAAGGCGCTGCGCGCATAGCGCAGCGGGTGCCGCACGCAGAGCAGGCGCGCAACGTACTCGACCGTGAAGACGAGCGTGAAGGCCCACTCGAGCACGTTGAACAGGCCCTGGTAGCGCGCGTGCATCGACGCCATGCTGTCGAGCACCACGACGATGACGCTGGCCACGATGAACGCGATCAGCGTCAGGTCGAAGAGCCGGCCGGCGCGCGTGTCGGCCTCTAAAATGATCGTGTACACGCGCAGCCGCCAGCCCTCGACGGGGCGGCCGTAGGGGCGAGCGTTCGGTGGGGCGAACGGGGGCGGCAGGACCATGGGCTTAACCCGCGCCGCGCACGCCAGCGCGCAGCACGACGCGGTTCACGGCGGAGCGGGCGAACGGCGGGTGCTGCATGCCGCGAGCATAGCGCCCACCGACCGCCGACCGCCGACCCGGTGCGGGCGCGATCTGCAAATGCGTCGGCGCCGATCCCGGAGCCGGCTCCAACGATCCGGCCGGGCCCGCAGACATGGCCCCGGCCCGGCGCCGCCGCCGCTTCGAGGTGAACTGCCGGCCCGAGGGACTCAGCCGTCGATCAGAATCAACCCTCGATCTTGAACACCTGGCGCAGGTAGGCCAGGAAGGTCTCGTCGTCACAGAGCAGCTTGCCCGGCGAGTCCGACAGCTTGGCCACCGGCTGGCGGTTGGCGTGGGTCAGCTTCATGACGATGTGCAGCGTCTGCAGCCCCATGTCGTTGGTGAGATTCGTGCCGATGCCGAAACCGCACTGGGTGCGATCCGAGAAGTGGTGGTGCAGCGAGATTGCCTTGTCGAAGTCCAGGCCGTCGGAGAACACGAGCCGCTTGGTGCGCGGCTCGATGCGCAGCTTCTCGTAGTGCGCGAGCGCCTTCTCGCCCCACTCCACCGGGTCGCCCGAGTCGTGGCGCAGGCCGTCGAAGAGCTTGGCGAAGTACAGGTCGAAGTCGGCCAGGAAGGCGTCCATGCCGACGATGTCGGTGAGCGCCACGCCGAGATCGCCCCGGTACTCCTGTACCCACGACTCGAGCGCGGCACGCTGGAAGTCGCGCAGCCGCACGCCCAGCGTCTGGTAGGTCTGCAGGTACTCGTGCGCCATCGTGCCGATCGGCACGAGGCCGAGCTCGCGCGCGTAGAACACGTTGGAGGCGCCCTTGAACAATTGCGGCGTCTCGCGCTTGAAGGTCTCGATGACCTCGCGCTGCCACTCGGCCGAGAATCGCCGACGCACCCCGAAGTCGAAGAACTCGAACGGGTGCAGGCGCGTCGGCCCTTCGCGCTCGAAGGCCTGCAGCTGCTCGACCTTGGCCGCCAGGCGCTTGCGGCCCTCGGTCAGCGCCGCCTTGGCGTCGAAGCGGCGGAAATACAGCTCGTTGACGATCGCCAGCACGTGGATCTCGAACGCCATCACGTGCACCTGCGGGCCGTGGGCAACGATCGAGAGCTTGTCGCCGTCGGTGCGCACGCGGATGAACTCGCGCTGGAAGTGGAAGATGCGCAGGAAGTCGACGAAGTCGGAGCGCATGAAGCGCAAGCTGCCGAGGTAGGCGAGCTCGTCGGGACGGAAGTGAAGCGCGCACAGGTGATCGAGCTGCTCGTTGACCTCGTCGGCGAGATCGGCCAGGGGGTAGGCCGGCGTGTTGCGGCACACGAAGGTGTACTCGGCCTGCGTGGCCGGGTGGCGGTGCAGCATGGCCTGCCACATCGTGAACTTGTACAGATCGGTGTCGAGCAGGCTGTGGATGACGGGTTGCATCAGTGCTCCGAGAGGGCGGCCGAGCGCGGGCCGAAAGCTGCCCGGATGGTAAGCGGTGGCGGCGATTGGCCTGTCAACGGGGGCTTGGCGATCACGCTGCGCCGGGCCGCGCCGCAGGGCCC
>JBDSBD010000385.1:0-7432 GCA_039921765.1 Burkholderiaceae bacterium | reverse complement strand
GGTTCCGGCCGGTGACCCGGGGGCGTGGATGAACAAGGCTTCGCATTCTCGCTGCCGCGGCCGCGCGCTGCCTCGCAGCGTCGAGCCGCCCGGACGGTGTGTGGGCCCGAGGGACGGACGGCCGCGGCGGGTGCCGCAACTGGCATGCCTCGGCGCGCGCGGGCTGCGCGCATGAAAAAGGCCGCCCGAGGGCGGCCAAATCAGCTTGGAGGCAACCGCATCAGCGTGCGTGTCGAACACGCGGGCCGATGCGTCGTCGGATTACATCAGCGAGCTTGCACGGTCCATGTGGCCGAGTGCGTTGGCGTCGACGTAGTCAGAGTCGTTTTGCGGCAGCGCATGGTGGGCGATCGCGTTGGCCACGCCGGCCTTCACGTCGGCGCGCGTCAGCGTCGAGGGTACTGATTTGATCCAGTAGGAGGCCGCATCGGTGCTCAGCAACGTGCCGTTCGCGCGTGCCGCGACGACCGCGCTCTTCACCTGGGCGTGAGTCAGCGCGGAACCAGGGTTGACGACGGCCTTCAAGGAGCCGGCCTCGGCGCTACGCTGCAACAGCAGGTTGCGCTCGGAATTGACGGGATTGACGCTGGTGGCAGCCACGTCCACGCGCATCAGCGGCGAGCTGACTTCGTCGGCCATCGCCACGCCACCTGCCAGGGAGACGGCAACGGTGGCGGCAAGAAGAAGCTTGGTGTTCATGATGAATGCTTTCAATGTAAGGAGCAGTTTGACGATCGGGAGGCGGCAGCACTTGTGGTTGCTAACGACCTGGTCGGCCGTCGGTGAGCCGGTGGATTTCACGTTGGGCTCGTCGATAGGAGGTACTGTAGACACTGCGAGCCCATCAATAAATGGGCTGTGCTTCAATTGGGAATTGTCGAAACAGAAACAGTTGGGTCATTGAATTGGATCGACTCCACTCCATGCGGGTCTTCGCGCGGGTCATCGAACAGGGGAGTTTCGCGGGTGCCGCGCGCGAGATGAAGTTGTCGCCGGCGGTCGTCACGCGCCTCGTCGCCGACCTCGAGGAGCACCTGCGCGCGCGCCTCATCAATCGCACGACGCGCCGCCTCTCGCTGACCGAGACGGGTGAGCTCTATCTCGAGCGCGTGCATCACATCCTCACCGAGATCGAGGATGCCGAGGCGCTGGCCTCCTCCGCCACGACGCTCCCGCGCGGACACCTGCGTGTCTTGTGCTCGCCGGCGTTCGCGGTGCACCAGCTTGCCAAGCACCTGCCGCAGTTTCGCGCGCAGTACCCGCGGGTGACTCTGGATCTCTCGGTGACCGGTCCGGTCGGGACGATGGACGAGAACTTCGACGTCAGCATCGTGACCGAGGGCCGGCACCCACTCGATGGCAGCTTCATTGCCCGGTGTCTCGCGTGCACCGAGGTGATCACCTGTGCGGCCCCGGCCTATCTCGACCAGCGTGGTCGGCCGAAGCACCCGACCGAGCTGCTGCAGCATGACGCCATGGTGCCGGCCTTTCTGCGGGAGATGGTCTTTCATGGCGGGCCATGGAGCGAGGCTGAGCGGGGCGCCGAGGCGGTTGCGGTTACTCCCCCGCAGCCCGGACTGAGCACCAGCCACATCGACACCTTGTACGCGGCGGCGTTGGCCGGCATGGGCATCGCCGCGTTGCCGTCGTACGTGGTCGAGGACGCTTTGATGGAAAACGCCCTCGAGCGCGTGCTTCCCGAGTGGCGCCTGATCCGCTTCAAGCTCCACGCCTGCATGCCGACGCGCAAGTACCTGCCGGCGCGCACACGCGCCTTCGTCGACTTTCTGGTGCAGACCTTCGGCGGCAGCGAAGACGACCCCTGGCTGCTCGCCGCCGGCTGCGCGACCCGGAGACCCGATGCGGATCCGGCGCCTGCGCCCGATGTGCCGGCCTGAGCCGCCGGATCGAAGCACCTGTGCAATTGTGCAGAGCAGGCGGCTCAAGCTCAGGCCTTCACTGCACAGCTGCGCAGGTGCCTCGTTGCGGCCTGAGCCGCCGGATCGAAGCACCTGTGCAATTGTGCAGAGCAGGCGGCTCGAGCTCGGGCCTTCACTGCCGGTGCGGCGTGGGCACGAGCGAGCCGCTGCTCGGCTCGCTCAGGCAAACACCTCGACGCTGGGCGCGCCCATCAGCGGTTCGATCAGCCGCGCCAGCGGGCGCAACTCGCCATAGCGCGCCGCCACCTTGTGCGCATAGGCGAAGAAGCGCGGCAGATCCGCGCTGTAGTGCGGCTTGGCGTCGCGGTGCTTGAGGCGGCAGAAGATGCCCAGCACCTTCAGATGGCGCTGCAGGCCCATCCACTCGAGCGCGCGCCAGAACTCGCCGAAATCGTCGGGCACCGGCAGCGCGGCCGCGCGCGCGGCCTGCCAGTAGCGCACCGCCCAGTCGAGCTCCTGCTCCTCGTCCCACGAGATGAAGGCGTCGCGCAACAGGCAGGCCATGTCGTAGCTGATCGGGCCGCGCACCGCGTCCTGGAAGTCGAGGATGCCCGGGTTGGGCGTGGCGATCATCAGGTTGCGCGGCATGTAGTCGCGGTGCACCGCCACGCCGGGCTGGGCCAGCGCGCTGCGCACCAGCGCGTCGCAGGCGTCGCGCCACACCCGCTGCTGTGTGGGACTCCATTGCACGCCGTGTTCGCGCGCCACGCACCATTCGGGGAACAGCGCCAGTTCGCTGCGCAGCAGCGCGTCGTCGTAGTCCGGCAGGCGGCTCGCATCGGCCTTCGATTGCCAGCGCACCAACGCGCCGATCGCGTCGCGCATCAGGGCATCGGCGGTCTTCATGTCGCCGCGTGCCACGGCCTGCTGCAGTGACTGCAGATACAACTGCGAGCCCAGGTCGCCGAGCAGCAGGAAGCCGTGCCCGACATCGGCCTCGAACACCTCGGGTGCGTTCAGCCCGGCGCCGTGCAGCAGCGCAGCGACCGCAATGAAGCGCTGCACGTCCTCCTGGGGCGGTGGCGCGTCCATCACGATGAAGCTGCGGCCGGCAGCCGCGTCGATCCGGAAGTAGCGCCGAAAGCTCGCGTCGCTCGAGGCGCTGCGCAGGCTCGCCGGGTTCAGCCCATGGGTGGGCGCGACGCGGGTGAGCCATTGTTCGAACGCGACGCCTCGGCGTGGGTCGGGCCAGAGGATCGCTGCGGTCGAAGTGTCGGGGGAAGAGGTGGTTCTCAAGCAATGTTCCGGGGTTCGGCGCTGCGCTCTTGAACGCGCTATTGCGGGGTGAGCCATCAAGGGGCCTCGTGGATAATCGATTCTACAAACCACCCCTGCTCGCGCCGCGCGCCGCGCAGCGTGCCCAAGCGCGTCGGCTCTCTTGGCCCGCGGCCGAACTTCTCCCCTGCCCTGCCCGTTGCCGCCCTTGCTGCTCCGTCCACGAACCTGCACCGTGCGCCCGCACCGCAAATCACTCGCCGCCATGCTGGCCGCGTTGCTGGGGATGCCTGCGTGGGCTCAGCCGGCGGCCCCGGCGTCCGGGGGCATCGAGTTGCGCACGTCGCCGACGCTGCGGCCGGCGCCACGCGGTGATGCGGCGCGCGAACTGCCGATCTTCCTGAACGCGCAGGAACTGCGCAGTCGCCCCGACCTGGAGACGGTTGCCGAAGGCGCGGTCGAGTTTCGCCGCGGCGGCCTGGTGCTGCGTGCCGACCGGCTGACCTACGAGACGCCGGACGACCTGGCGATCGCACGCGGCCATGTGCGCATCAGCCAGGATGGCAATGTCTACAGTGGTCCCGAATTGCAGCTCAAGGTGCAGCGCTTCGAGGGCTTCTTCCTGAATCCGACGTATTACTTCAGCCGTACCGGCGCAGGTGGCAGCGCGCAGCGCATCGACTTTCTCGACGAGTACCGTGCGGTTGCGAGCGGTGCCACGTACACGAGCTGCACCAGCGATGGCGGTGGCACGCCGGCCTGGTTGCTCTCGACCGATCGCGTCAAACTCGACTTCGCCAGCAACGAAGGTGTGGCCGACGGCGCGGTGCTGCGCTTCATGGGCGTGCCGATCCTGGCCGCCCCGCACCTGAGCTTTCCACTCACCGACGCACGCAAGTCGGGCTGGCTGCCACCTGACGTCGGACTCGACAGCAAGAGCGGCCTGCAACTCGCGATCCCCTACTACTGTAACATCGCGCCCAACCGCGACGCAACCTTCACGCCCGAGATCAGCACGCGCCGCGGCATCGGCCTGTAGAGCGAATTCCGTTACCTCGAGCCGAGCTTCAACGGCGAGGCCAAGCTGAACCTGCTGCCCTACGACCGCACCACCGGCAGCGAGCGCTACGCCCTGACCGGCCGTCATGACGGCGCGTTCGGCGACAACACGCGGCTGCACCTGCAGGTGCAGCGTGTGTCGGATGACAACTACTGGAAGGACTTTTCGCGCAATGTATCGAGCCTGACGCCGCGCCTGCTCGGCTCCGAGCTGCAGCTGAGCCGCCCGCTGTCTGCCGACTGGACCACCTACGCGCGGGCGCAGAGCTGGCAGGTACTGCAAACCACCGATCCGACGACGCGCATCGATGCCCCCTACGAGCGCATGCCGCAGATCGGCGCGCGCTATCTGCGCCCGGTCGGCGCCGGGTTCGAGGTGGCGTTCGAAGGCGAGTTCAATCGCTTCGCGATTCCCGACAATGGCGCCAACCGGGCGCGCCCGACCGGATTGCGGCTGCACGCGCTGGGCAGCGTCAGTCGGCCGTTCGGCACGCCGGGCTGGACCGTCACGCCGAAGTTGTCGTTCAACGCCGCGTCGTATGCGCTCGACCAGCCGCTCGCCAACGGCCGCACCAGTGCCGCCCGGGTGATCCCGACCTTGAGCGTGGACAGCGCCTGGGTGTTCGAGCGCGACACCCAGTGGTTCGGCCGCGCGCTGCGCCAGACGCTCGAGCCGCGCCTGCTCTACGTCAACACGCCGTATCGTGACCAGGGCGTGCTGCCGAACTTCGACTCTTCGGCCAAGGATTTCAACTTCGATTCGATCTTCACCGAGAGCGCATTCTCGGGCGTGGACCGGGTCTCGGATGCGCACCAGATCACGGCCGGCGTGACGACACGCTTTCTCGATCCGAACAGTGGCGCCGAAGCGCTGCGGCTTGGCGTGGCGCAGCGTTACCTGTTCCGCGACCAGCGCGTCACCCCGAACCCGGCCGACCCCTTCACCGGCCTCGGGCCGGCGCTGACGCAGCGATTCTCCGACCTGCTGCTGCTCGCCTCGACGAGCTTGGTCCCGAGCTGGCATCTCGACGCGTCGCTGCAGTACAGCCCCGACAGCAAGCGCACGGTGCGCTCGATCATCGGGGCGCGCTACTCGCCCGGCCCGTTTCGGACCGTGAGCGCGACCTACCGCTTTACACGCGGCTTGAGCGAGCAACTGGAACTCGGCTGGCAGTGGCCGATCTACGGTCCAGTGCGCGATCCGGCGAGCACCGGGCGGCGCCATGGCGAGGGGGGCGGCGCAGGCGGCAATTGCCAAGGCAGCTGGTATGGCGTCGGGCGCATCAACTACAGCATGCTGGAGCGCCGCATCGCCGACTCGGTGGTCGGCGTCGAATATGACGCGGGCTGCTGGATCGGCAGGGTCGTGGCGGAGCGCCTGTCCACCGGCCGCAGCGAAGCCACGACGCGATTGCTGCTGCAGCTCGAGCTGGTCGGGCTGTCGCGGCTCGGCTCCAACCCGCTGCAGGTCTTGAAGGACAATGTCCCCGGCTATCGGCTGCTGCGCGATGACCGTGCGCCGGCCCAACCGCTGAACACCTATGACTGAATCGTTGTCGTCTGTTGTCCGTCGCGCCATTGCGGGCCGGGCCTGGAGCCACCCGCTCGCGCTCTCGCTCGCGCTCTCGCTCGCGCTGCTGATGCCGTTGGCGCAGGCGCAGACGCAGATCCGTCCGGCTGCGCAGCCCCGCACCGCCGACTACATCGTCGCCGTGGTGAACCAGGAGCTGGTCACGAATGGCGAGCTCGAGCAGCGCATCGAGCGCATCCGCAGCGACGCGGCGCGCAGCAATACGCCGCTGCCGGCGCCCGCCCAGTTGCGCAAGGAGGTGCTCGAGTCGTTGATCCTCGAGCGCGTGCAGCTCACCCATGCCCGCGACAACGGCCGCAAGATCGATGCAGCCGAGCTCGACCGCGCGGTGGCCAACGTGGCGGCGCAGAATCAGCTGAGCTTGGCGCAGTTGCTCGAGCGGCTGCGCCAGCAGGGCGTGTCCTACGGCGCATTTCGCGACAACGTGCGCGATCAGATGCTGATGGAGCAGGTGCGCGAGCGCGAGGTCAACGCGCGCATCCGCATCACCGAGCAGGAGGTCGACGCCGTGATTGCCGCAGAGCGCGCCGCGGCCGGCCGGGAGGTGCAGCTCGACATCGCGCAGATTCTCGTCACCGTGCCCGAGGGTGCGAGCGATGCCGTGGTCGCTGAGCGCCGCGTGCGCGCCGAGGCGGCGTTGGCACGCGTCAAGTCCGGCGAGGCGTTCGAGGCGGTGGCGCGCGAGGTCTCGGAAGATGGCAACCGGGAAAAGGGCGGCGTGATCGGGCTCAAACCGGCCGATCGCATGCCGGATCTGTTTGTCACGGCGGTGCGCCCGCTCAAGGTCGGTGAAATGACGCCGGAGCTGCTGCGCAGCGGCGCCGGCTTCCATATTCTCAAGCTGCTCGAACGGCGCGACGCCGGAACGCTCATGGTGCAGCAGACTCATGCGCGACACATCCTGCTGCGGCTCTCGGCGCAGCTCCCGCAAGAGGCGGCACTCAAGCGCCTGGTCGAGTTCAGGCGTGAGATCCTGAGCGGCGCCAAGACCTTCGAGGAGGTCGCGCGTGCAAACTCCGAGGACGCCAGCGCGCCTCAGGGGGGTGATCTCGGCTGGGCATCGCCGGGCGCCTTTGTGCCCGAGTTCGAGGAGGCGATGAAAGCGCTCCCGATCCGGGGCATTTCAGACCCCTTTGTTTCGCGTTTCGGGGCGCACCTGGTGCAGGTGCTCGAGCGCCGCGAAGTCGCGCTGGACGCCCGCCAGCTGCGTGAGCAGGCGCGCAATGTGCTGCGCGAGCAGAAGTTTCGCCAGGCCTACCTCGACTGGATCCGCGACCTGCGCGCGCGCGCCTACGTCGAGTTGCGCGATCCGCCGCAGTAACGCGGCCGCGAGACAGCGCCTGTGGCACACGTCGCGCGCAAGCGGTTCGGCCAGCACTTCCTGATCGATGGCGCGTTGATCGACGCGATCGTCGGGGCCATCCACCCCCGCTCGGGCGAGGCCCTGGTCGAGATCGGCCCGGGGCTGGGCGCGCTGACCTGGCCGCTCGTGGAGGCCTGCGAGCGGCTCACGGTGATCGAGTTGGACCGCGACCTTGCCCATCGACTGCGCCGCCGGAGCGAGCTCGAGGTGATCGAGGCCGATGTGCTGACGGTCGATTTCGGCGCGCTGGCGCGCGCGCGCGGG
>JBDSBD010000384.1:0-3077 GCA_039921765.1 Burkholderiaceae bacterium | reverse complement strand
TGCCGCACATCGCGATCGTCACATCGAATTGCGGATGCGCCAGCTCGTGCACGAGGCGGTCCCAGCGCCGCAGGTCGGCCGACTTGGTGAGCAACTGCAGCTTCATGCAGATCAGTTCGTCCAGGCGCTGCTCGTGCAGCATGCGTGGCACCTTGTAGATCGTGTCGACGTCCCACATAGAGATCACGCCTTGCAGGCCGACGTTGGTGAAGAGCGAGATCTTGTCGCGCTCCTCGTCGGGAATCTCGCGGTCGGCGCGGCACAGCAGCGCATCGGGCTGGATGCCGATCTCGCGCATCTTCTGCACCGTGTGCTGGGTTGGCTTGGTCTTGAGCTCGCCGGCCGCAGCGATGAAGGGCACGTAGGTCAGGTGCACGAACGCGGTGTTGTTGGGCCCGCTGCGCAGGCTCATCTGGCGCGCCGCTTCGAGGAAGGGCAGCGATTCGATGTCGCCCACCGTGCCGCCGACCTCGACGATGGCCACGTCCACGTCGGCCGCGCCGCGCTTGATGAACTCCTGGATCTCGTTGGTGACGTGCGGGATCACCTGCACGGTCTTGCCGAGGTAGTCGCCGCGGCGTTCCTTCTCGAGCACCGACTTGTAGATCTGGCCGGTCGTGAAGTTGTTGGTGCGCTTCATGCGCGTGCTGACGAAGCGTTCGTAGTGGCCGAGGTCCAGATCGGTCTCGGCGCCGTCGTCGGTGACAAAGACCTCGCCATGCTGGAACGGGCTCATCGTGCCTGGATCGACATTCAGATACGGATCAAGCTTGATGAGGGTGACCTTGAGGCCGCGCGATTCGAGAATCGCACCCAGCGATGCAGACGCAATGCCCTTGCCCAGCGAGGACACCACACCGCCGGTGACAAAGACGAACTTGGTCATTGCGTGCGGCATCGGTTTGAGACGAATGCCGTGGTGGTAAAGCGCGATTATAGGCGGGGGGTCGGCAGCCTCAGCGCCGCCAGAGTCTCGATCCAGCGCACCACTTCGGCCGCGGTCTCGGCCGGTTTTTCCATCGGGAACAGATGGCTGCCCTGAATGCTCGAGACGCGCCCGCGGGCCAGGCGCGTGGTCGCCGCCAGACCGACCTGGCGAACCTCCGCCGACTCGGTGCCGCGCACGAACGCGAGCGGGCATTGCAGCGGATGTGCGCGCAGTTGGCGTGCGATGTGGTGCGGCAGGTTGTTGTAGATCGCGGTTTCGATCTCGCGGTGGAAAGCCAGGCGCTGCTCCTTGCCATGCGGCTCCAGACCCGCCGCCATGTAGTCGTGCAGCACGCCGCTGGCCCAGCGCGCGAACGCCGGCTTGGTTGCGAAGTGCTGGTAGGCCGCCTCAACGCTCGGCCAGTGTTGGCGCCGCCGCCTCGAGACATGGCCGGGCGAGAAGCGTTCGCTCAGGCCGGTGGCCTTGGCGAACTGCAGTGCGCGCACCTTCCAGCCCGAGAGCAGCGGCGAGTCGAGCAGCACCACACCGAGCGCGAGGTCGGGGCGCCGCGACGCCGCCATCAGGCTCAGGTAGCCGCCCAGCGAATGGCCGACCAGGTACACCGGGCCACCGGCCTCGCGCTCGATGAACTGCACCAGTTGCGCGCGCAGGTGTGGCCAGTTGTTCGTGACCGGAAAGCGCGGGTCGTGTCCGAACCGGGCCACCGCGTGGACCGTGAAGCCGGCCTCGCGCCAGGCCTCGAACAGGCTTCGATAGGTGCCGGCCGGAAAGCCGTTGGCGTGCGAGAAAACAATCGTGGTCATTGGAGGCTGCAAGTGTCTGGCCCGGATGATCGGGTCGGGGGTTCGGGAAAGCCGGTCTGCGGGCGCGGCCCAGGAGTCGCTCGCCCAGCGCGTGCTCAGACCAACTTCTCGCCGGGGTGCGTGATCTTCTTCAGGGGCTCGTGGCGACCGATGGCCACGCGCAACGGCACGCTCGTCGCGCCGCCGTTCCACTGCGGATCCTCGATCGACTCGAACACCTGGCGCAGCTTCTCGCCCCAGCTGCCGCGAACCATCTGGAAGTACGGATTGCGCTCGTCGATGCAGGCGATGCGGTCGCTTTGCAGGCGGTCGCGCTCGTACACCAGCAGGTCGAGCGGCAGCCCGACCGTGAGGTTGGACTTCAGGGTCGAGTCCATCGACACCAGCGCGCACTTCGCGGCCTCGTCGAGCCCGGTCGCCGGCGTGACCATCCGATCCAGCACGGGTTTGCCGTACTTCGATTCACCGAACTGGAAGTAGCAGGTCTCGCGCGTTGCCTCGACGAAGTTGCCGGCGGCATAGACCAGGAACAGCCGCATCGCCTCGCCCTTGATCTGTCCGCCGAAAATCAGCGCTGCGTTGAACTCCACGCCTTCGGCCTTCAAGGCCGCCGCGTCCTGGTCGTGGACGCGGCGCACCGTGGCGCCGAGCACGCGCACCGCGTCGAACATGCTGGTGGCGTTCCAGATCGTGATCGGCGGCGCGTCGCCGTTGGCGAGCGCCTCGACCTGCAGCCGCTCGCGCACCGACTGGCCGATCGACAGGTTGCCGGCCGAGAGCATCACCATGAAGCGCTCGCCGGGCTCCTCGTAGACGATCATCTTGCGGAAGGTGCTGATCTGGTCGAGCCCGGCATGGGTGCGCGAGTCAGAAAGGAACACCAGCCCGGCGTCGAGCTTGATGCCCACGCAGTAGGTCATGGTGGGCCTCCCGCCGGGCCATCCGGATGCAAGTTCGCGAACGAGGTGAGTCGGTGAGTCATGACTTTCCTTGGAGCGCCTTGAGCCGGTACAGCGCGTCGTGCGCTTCGCGCGGCGAGAGGGTGTCGGGGTCGAGTGCCGCCAGCGCGGTTTCGATTGCCGAAGGCTCGAGCTCGGGAGGCGCGGGCGGCGGTTCAAACAGATCGATCTGCGCCTGGGCCGAGCGCTTGTGGGCTTCGAGCGCTTCGAGTGTGGCACGCGCCTGGCGCAGCAGAGTGGCCGGCATGCCGGCGAGGCGCGCCACCTGCACTCCGTAGCTGCGGCTCGCCGGACCGCTTTGAAGTTCGTGCAGGAACACGATGTCGTCGCCGCTCTCGGCCGCCGCAACATGCATGTTGAGCGCAC
>JBDSBD010000383.1:0-3395 GCA_039921765.1 Burkholderiaceae bacterium | reverse complement strand
GCGCGGGTCGATCCGCGCGGCAAGGCAAGCGGCGCCTCCTGAGGAGGCGGCGGCGCCGATCATCGAGCCGGTGTGCCGCGGGAAGCGGGTCAGCCGCTTCAGGCACCGCCGGCGGATGTCTCGCCGGCGCTCGAAAATCGCCAGAACCAGCACGACGTCGTGCGCCGCCAGGCCTGCGCGAACGCACGAAATGGCGCACCCGCCCGTACGACAATCGCTCGATGAGCAATCTCGCCGCGGGTGCGATCTGGCGCCACCCCGAGTTCGGCCGCGGAGCGCGCGAAATGGTCGGCATTTCGCTGGGCATTGCTGCGTGGGGCCTCGTGACCGGCGTGGCGATGGCCAAGAGCGGCTTGCCGACGTCGCTCGCGGTGCTGATGTCGCTGATCGTGTTCGCCGGCAGTGCGCAACTCGCCGCACTGCCGCTGCTGGTTGCCGGTGCACCGGTCTGGACGGTATGGGCGATCGCGGCCTGCGTGAATCTGCGCTTCGTGATCTTCAGTGCCCAGTGGCGGCCCTATCTCGCCCATCTGTCGCGCTGGCATCGCATGCTGCTCGGCTACTTCACGGCCGACCTGAACTACGTCGTGTTCATGACGCGCTTTCCCGAGCCGCGCCCATCCGATGCGCAATTGCCGTACTTCTGGGGCGGGGTCGTGACCAACTGGCTCGCGTGGCAGGTACCGACGATGCTCGGGCTGCTGCTGGCCGACTCGATCCCGACCGAATGGGGCTTCGGATTTGCCGGCATTCTGGCGCTGCTCGGCCTGATGTATTCATTGCTGGCCGATCGCGCCACCTGGATTGCCGCGGTGGTGGCCGCAGGTGCCGCCGTCGCCACGGTGGCCTTGCCACTGAAGCTCAACATCGTGGTCGCGATCGCCGCCGCGGTGGTGGCGGGCCTGCTCGTCGATCACGTGACGCCGCGCGAGGCGGTTCCGATCGAGGATGCGACATGAGACCGCCAGGCCGGCCTGAAGGCACGCGTCGGAGCGTGCGGCGCGGTGGTGCTTGCGTGAGTTCACCGGGCTGCCACGGGTCGCGCAGCGGCGGCTCGACGACCTCGGCGGACGCTGCCGTGCCGGGCATGGAGCTCGCCCGATGAGCTTCTGGCAGACGCTGCTGGCGATCATCGGGCTGGCCTTCATCACGGTCGCGACGCGCGGCTTCTTCCTCTACCCCGAGCGCGAGATCCCGCTGCCCGGCTGGCTCAAGCAGGGGCTGCGCTATGCGCCGCTCGCCGCTCTGGCCGCGGTGGTCGCGCCCGAGGTCCTGATGCAGGGTGACCACCTGCTCACAACCTGGAAGGACGCGCGGCTTTACGCCACCCTCGCGGCCAGCGCGTATTTCTTCTGGCGCCGCGGCATCCTCGGCACCATCGTCAGCGGCACCGCGGTGATGGTCGCGCTGCGCCTCGGCCTGGGCTGGTAGGCTCGTGCGTTCCTCATTCGAGTCCGCACCATGAACGTCCTCCGCTTTTCCGACCTGATCACACAGGGCCGTGTGACCGGGCAACGCGTGTTCGTCCGCGCCGACCTCAATGTTCCGCTCGATGCTGCCGGCCAGATCACCGAAGACACGCGCATTCGCGCCTCGATCCCGTGCCTGCAGATGGCGCTCGATGCGGGCGCGGCGGTGATGGTGGCCTCGCACCTGGGCCGCCCGACCGAGGGCACGCTGCGCCCCGAGGATTCGCTCGCGCCGGTGGCCAGGCGGCTGGGCGAGCTGATGCAACGCGAGGTGCCGCTGCGCGCGAACTGGGTCGAAGGCGTTGACGTGAAACCGGGCGAGCTCGTGCTGCTCGAGAACTGCCGCGTCAACCCGGGCGAGAAGAAGAACGACCCGGCGCTGGCGCGAAAAATGGCGGCGCTGTGCGACATCTTCGTGAACGACGCGTTCGGCACCGCGCACCGTGCCGAGGCCTCCACCTACGGCATGGCGCAGTATGCAAAGCTGGCCTGCGCCGGTCCGCTGCTGGCCGCCGAGATCGACGCGATCACGAAGGCGCTGGCACACCCGGCGCGTCCGCTGGTGGCGATCGTGGCCGGCTCCAAGGTCTCGACCAAGCTCTCGATCCTGCGCAGCCTGGCCTCCAAGGTTGACGGCCTGATCGTCGGCGGCGGCATTGCCAATACTTTCATGCTCGCGGCCGGGTTGACGGTCGGCAAGAGCCTGGTCGAGACCGGCCTGGTGGGCGAGGCCAAGGCCGTGATCGAGGCGATGCGCGCGCGCGGCGCCGCAGTCCCGATCCCGCTCGACGTGGTGACGGCCAAGGAGTTCAGCGCGCACGCCGTGGCAACGGTGAAGGCGGCCACCGAGGTGCAGGCCGACGACCTGATCCTCGATATCGGCCCGCAGACCGCGCGCCAACTTGCCGAGCAGCTCAAGGCTGCCGGCACGATCGTCTGGAACGGTCCGGTCGGCGTGTTCGAGTTCGATGCGTTCGGGCACGGCACCGAGGTCGTCGCGCGCGCGATCGCCGCCTCGAGCGCGTTCAGCCTTGCCGGCGGAGGTGACACGCTGGTGGCGATCGCCAAGTACGGTATCGAGGCCGACATCGGCTATATCTCCACCGGCGGCGGCGCGTTCCTCGAGATGCTCGAAGGCAAGACGCTGCCGGCGTTCGAGATCCTGCAAGAGCGCGCACTGGCGTGAGTGACACGAACCCAGGCGCCTGTGCGATGGCGCCACGCGGATGATTCACCCAGCGTCTGCGCAACGCCACTGCGTGGTGGCCGTGGCGTGCCGGCATAAGACTCATTCCTTTCGCGCAGCCGGCGAGGCTGCGACACTTCAACCTTTCAGCTCACCAGACGAATGGAGACTTCCATGCCCCGCGCCACCAAGATCGTCGCCACCCTCGGCCCCGCCTCGAGCTCGCCCGAGGTGCTGGAGCGCATGATCCGCGCCGGCGTCGACGTGGTGCGGATGAACTTCTCGCACGGCAAGGCGCAGGACCACATCGACCGCGCGACCCTGGTGCGCGAGGTGGCGCATCGCGCCGGCCGCGAGGTTGCGATCATGGCCGACCTGCAAGGCCCGAAGATCCGTGTCGGCAAGTTCGAGGGCGACAAGATCATGCTCGAGACCGGCCGGCCTTTCATCCTCGACGGTGCGACCTCCGAGCTGGGCACCATCGAGCGCGTCGGCCTCGACTACAAGGAGCTGACGCGCGACGTGAGGCCGGGCGACGTGCTGCTGCTCAACGACGGGCTGCTCAAGCTGGTGGTCGACGCGGTGCGCGGTGACGAGGTGCGCACCACGGTCGTGGTGGGCGGCGAGTTGTCCAACAACAAGGGCATCAACAAGGCCGGGGGCGGCCTGACCGCGCCGGCCCTGACCTTGAAGGACATGGACGACTTGAAAACCGCAGTTGGTTTTCAGTGCGAATACCT
>JBDSBD010000382.1:0-4229 GCA_039921765.1 Burkholderiaceae bacterium | reverse complement strand
GTGGCCGCGAGGCGTGCGTACATGCCGATCAACGCGCGCCGGTAGGGTTCGTCCTCGCGGTGCACGCTGTGGTCGGGCGAGCGCGCCGCGAGCGCCTGCATCTCGGCGCTGACCGGCGCGAGCGTGGCCGAGATCGAGAGCTCGCTGCCGAGCTCGTGCACTTCGGTCAGGTAAAAGCGCAGCGCGGTCTCACTCTGGCGCGCCAGCGCCATCTTCAGCGTCTCGGCGGTGACGAAGGGGTTGCCATCGCGGTCGCCACCGATCCAGTTGCCCATGCGCAGGAACGGCGCCACGTCGAAGCCGGGCAGCGCGCTCTCGATCTCGCGGTACAGGCGCGGGATCTGGCGCAGGAACGTCGTGTGGTAGTACGACAGCGCGTTCTCGATCTCGTCGGCGACCGTGAGCTTGGCGGTGCGCAGCATGCGCGTCTGCCAGAGCTGCGTGACGCGGGCACGAATCAGCGCCTCGTTCTCGGCATGCTCGCGTTCGGTGGCAAGGGCGTCGCGCTGCTCGATCAGCTGGGCGACGGCGCGCTCGGCGTCGAGAATGCTCTTGCGCTGCACCTCGGTCGGGTGCGCGGTCAGCACCGGCGAGATGTAGGCCCCTGCGAGCGTGCGTGCGATCTCGGCGGGGCCGATATCGGCGCGCGCCAGGCGCTCCAGCGTCATCGCCAGCGAGCCCTCCTGAAGGTGGCCCTGGCGCTCGTGGTGGTCGCGCCGGCGCACATGGTGGCGGTCTTCGGCGATGTTGGCGAGGTGCGAGAAATAGCTGAAGGCGCGGATCACGCTCACCGTCTGGTCGCCGCTCAGGTTCTTCAGCAGGCGGTCGAGCGCGCGGCCGGCCCGGGCGTCGCTCTTCAGGCGGTAAGCCACCGAGAGTTTGCGCACCCGCTCGACCAGCTCGAACGCGGCTGGGCCTTCCTGCTCGCGGATCACGTCGCCGAGGATGCGGCCGAGGCGGCGGATGTCGTCGACCAGCGGCTGGTTCTTCGCCGCGGCGTCCCGGCTCGAGGCGCGGCGCGGCGCGCGCGAGGGGGAAGCAGAGACGGCGGCGCGACGGGCCATGGGAGTGCGGATACTTCCGGATTCGGGACCTGAGGGAGAAGCGACGGATCGTAGCAGCCCTCCGCTCGGCCACAGCGCAACGTGCACCGCTCGACGAACGCTGAGCGTGGCGCACCGAGTACTGAACACTGAACACGGAACACGGAACACGGTCGCCGTGTGGCCGGGGGTCCCGGGCGGACAGCACGCCGCACACAATGCTGTGCTTGCTGCTTCGCAAGCCACGGTGCGTGGCGCGCCGCGGTCAAGGAGCCCCGAAGGGTTCGACGGGCCGTGATGCCGAGAAGCGTTAGCATCGATGCATGTTGGATTCCCTCATCATTGCCACTCGCGAAAGCAGGCTTGCGCTGTGGCAGGCCGAGCACGTGCGCGAGTTGCTCGGGCGGCGCTTCGGCATCGCTGTTTCGCTGCTTGGCATGACGACACGCGGCGACCAGATCCTCGACCGCACGCTCTCCAAGGTGGGTGGCAAGGGGCTGTTCGTCAAGGAGCTCGAGAACGCGCTGGCCGATGGCCGTGCCCAGCTCGCGGTGCATTCGCTCAAAGACGTGCCGATGGACCTGCCGCCCGGCTTTGAGCTCGCCGCCGTGCTCGAGCGCGAGGACCCGTCGGATGCCTTCGCCTCCAACCGCTTCGCGACACTGACCGAGCTGCCGCAGGGTGCGACCGTGGGCACCTCGAGCCTGCGTCGCGTGGTGCAGCTCGGCGCGCTGCGGCCCGACCTGAACGTGCAACCGCTGCGCGGCAATCTCGACACGCGCCTGCGCAAGCTCGATGAAGGCGTCTATGACGCGATCGTGCTTGCGGCCGCGGGGTTGATGCGGCTTGGTCTGGGCGGGCGCATTCGCGCGCGCTTCGCCCCCGATCAGATGCTGCCGTGCGCGGCGCAGGGCGCGTTGGGCATCGAGATCCGCAGCGCAGACGCCGCGCTGAGCGATCGCCTCGGGCAGCTCTCGCACCGGCCCACCTGGCTGGCGGTGCAGGCCGAGCGGGCGGTATCGCGCGCACTCGGTGGCAGTTGCAGCATGCCGCTGGCGGCGCACGCCGTGTGGGCAGGCACCGTGGTTCTGGATTTGCGTGCCGTGCTCGGCCATGCACAACAGCCGCTCGCGCCGCTGCTGCACAACCGGGAGCGCGGCCCGGTGGGCGACGACGCGGCCGCCCGCGCGCTCGGCGAGCGGGTCGCCCAGGCGCTGCGTGCGCAGGGTGCGAACGGCTACCTTGACGCGGCGGTTCAGCCCGGCGCCGCGTCCTGAGCGCGCCGGAGCCCGCGGTGCGCGTGCTTGTCACCCGGCCGGCGTTGCAGGCCGCCGAATGGGTCGAGCAACTGACTGCGCGTGGCGTTGACGCGGTGGCCCTGCCTTTGATCGGCATCGCCGCGCCGCTGGATCCGGGCGCGGTGCGCGCCGCCTGGGCCGACCTGGCCCGGCAGCGCCTGGTCATGTTCGTGAGCCCGAACGCGGCGGATCGGTTCTTTGCGCAGCGGCCCGCGGGGGTGCTCTGGCCGGCTCGCACCCTGGCCGGCTCGCCAGGGCCCGGGACGAGCCGCGCGCTGGTGGCGCTCGGCGTGCCGCCGACCCGCATCGTCGCGCCTGCGGCCGACTCCAGCCAGTTCGATTCCGAAGCCTTGTGGGAACAGCTCGAGCCTCTCGATTGGCACGAAGCGAGCGTCCTGCTCGTGCGTGGCGATGGCGGGCGCGAGTGGCTGGCCGAGACCCTGCGTGCGCGTGGTGCGCGCGTCGACGCGCTCACAACCTACCGTCGCAGCAGGCCCGTGCTCGGCATCGAGGAACAACGCTTGCTTGATACCGCGCTTCAGCATCCGACCAGCCATCTGTGGCTGTTCAGCAGCTCGCAGGCGGTGGTGCACCTGGGCCAGATGGCTGGCGGCGGTGCGCCTGAAGACGACGACGCGCGCCGCTGGGCTGGCGCCCACGCGATCGCGACCCATCCGCGCATTGCCGAGCAGGCTCGCGTGCTCGGCGTGGGCCACGTGCTCGAGTCGCACCCGACCGCGGACGCCCTGGTGGCCTGCATACAATCGCTGCGAACGTGAACGAACTGCCTCCTGCCTCGACTGCTTCCGATACGGCCGCCGCGCCGCCGCAGCCCAGCCTGTCCAAGGGCATGGCGCGCGGCGCATGGCTGGTCGTGATCCTCGTGCTCGCCGCGTTGTGCGTGGGCAGCCTGCTGCTGGCCTGGAAGACCGACCAGCGAGTCCTCAGCCTCGAGCAGGAACTGGTGCGGCGCCAGCAGGCGAGTGCCGATCAGTCGGCCGAGGCCCGCCTGCTGGCCAAACAGGCGCAGGAGGGCACCACGGCGGTCAGTGGCAAGGTGGCTCTGCTCGAGGCACGGGTCGCCGAGGTGGCCGCGCAGCGCAGCGATCTCGACGATCTGCTGCAATCGCTCGCGCGTTCGCGCGACGAGAACCTGCTCGTCGACGTGGAAGCCGTGATTCGCGCGGCCATGCAACAAGCCGCCATCACCGGCAGCGCCGCGCCGCTGGTGGCTGCGCTCAAGCAAAGTGACGAGCGCCTGGCGCGCCAGAACCTGCCCCGCCTCGAGGGGCTGCGCCGCGCGATTGCGCGCGATCTCGATCGCGTCACGGCGGCGCACGTGCCCGACATCGCCACGCTCAGCCTCAAGCTCGACGAGGTGATCCGTCTGATCGACGAACTGCCGTTGGTGTCGAATGCCGTGCAGCGGCCGCGCGCGGTGCGGTCCGCGGCCACCCCCGAGCGCGCGCGTCGGGCGGCGGCGGCCGCGAGCCATCCCGGCCTGGCTTCGTCGACAACCCCCGATGCGAGCACCGGCGCGCCTTGGTTGCACCAGCTCGGCGAGCTGTGGAGCACGTTCGGCGATCACGTGTGGAGCGAGGTGCGCTCGCTGGTTCGCGTCACGCGCATCGATCAGCCGAACGCAATGCTGATCGCACCCGAACAGACGTTCTTCCTGAGGGAGAACCTGAAGCTGCGCTTGCTGAACGCGCGTGTCGCGTTGCTCAGCCGCCAGTTCGACACGGTGCAGGCCGACCTGCAGGTGGCGCACGGTTTTCTGTCGCGCTACTTTGACAACAGCGCCCAGCGCACCATGCTTGCCAGCGATCTCGTCAGGCAGGTGGCCGCGCAGGCCCGACCCGTCGGCGTGCCGCGGCCCGACGACACG
>JBDSBD010000381.1:0-5012 GCA_039921765.1 Burkholderiaceae bacterium | reverse complement strand
CCGCGCAGGGCCTCGTCGTCACGCTCGCGCTGGCGATCCTCGCCGGCCTGCCGCTCGCGCCCGGCTTCGTCAGCGCCGCATTGATCCTCGCCGAGGTGATGCTGCTGATCGGCCTCGGCGCTTCGTTCGCGCACCTGGGACGACCCGAGCGCGCCTGGCGCGCGGTGCTGATGTGGCGCACGTCGTGGCTCTCGCGCGAGGTCATCGTGCTGCCGGCGTTCATCGGCGTGATCGCGTTGTGGTGGCTCGCGATGCGGTCGGGGGTCGCGACGCCGCTGCTGCCGCTCGCCGTGATCGTCGTCGCGGCCGCGCTCTGGTACTGCACCGCGATGATCTACGCCTGCCTGCGCTTCATCGAGGAATGGGCCCAGCCGCTGACCCTCGTCAACTTCGTGCTGATCGGCCTGGCGTCGGGCCTGTTGCTGGCCAGTGCGCTCGCGGCCGTCGCCGGTGAGGCGCAACTGCTGCGCGTGAGCGGCCCGTTCGCGCTCGTCGCCACACTCGTGGCCTGGGCCACGCGCATGCTGGCGCTGCGCCACAACGCGAACCTGCGCCACCAGTCGACCCTGCAGTCCGCCACCGGCATCCAGTCACCGAAGCTGGTGCAGACATCGATGGGCATGACCGGCGGCTCGTTCAACACGCGCGAGTTCTTCCACGGCCGCACGCTTGCCGTGGTGAAGCGCGTGCGGCTCGCCTTCATCGTGTTGTGCTTTGCCCTGCCGGCGGCGCTGGCGCTGTGGGGTGTGGTCAGCGGCGCGATGGTCGCGTGGGTGCTGGCGGTGCTGGTGCAGGCGCCGGGCCTGGTCGCCGAGCGCTGGTTCTTCTTCGCCCAGGCCAAGCACCCTCAGAACCTGTACTACCAGGTCGTTTCCTGAGGCGAAATCGCGATTCAATCGCATCAGCTTGAAGAGCTGGGCGTGAGCACTGCGCCGAGGCGCTGTGTTCCGTTCGTGTCCCCCGACCCAGGCTGTCGCCTGGGTCTCCTCCTTTACCTCACTCCACACGGCGCCCCGTCGCAGCGCTCGGGCTGCTGCCGCGGGCCGCGATGATCGCGGGTCGAGACGTGGTGGTGGTGACGGCCGAGAGCGTTGGGCGACCGGCGCAGTGAAGTAAAGAAGGAGGAGTCGGCCGTGAGGGCGGCGACGGATGACATGAACGGAGCCGGTCGCCCGACGATTTCGGCCGCCGCGCCGCGATGCAGCGGATTTGATCTCCTTGCATGCAACTTGGCATGAGCTGGCGGTCAAGGAATTCGCGGTGCGCGGTGCGCGGTGCGCGGTGATCTCAGCCCTTGAGGCGGCTGTCGCTTCACTCAGCGCGGTGCTTGCTTGATCAACGCCAGCACCGGCCTGAAGCGCTCGTGCTCACAGCTGCGCAGCCATTCGAACGCGGCCATCTCGACGCTGACGATGCCAGCTCCCGCCTGTCGCAAACGCTGCATTGCCAACTCGTGATTCTCGGGCGCGCGCGAGCCGCAGGCCTGCGCCACGACCCAGACCGTGCGCCCCGAGCGCAGTAGCCCGAGGGCAGTCTGCAGCAGGCACACATGGGCCTCGCATCCGGCGATGACGATCTCGCGCTGCGGCGCCCCGTCGGGCTCTGCCAGCTTCGCCAGCAAGCCGTCGGCACAGGCATCGAAATGCATTTTCGACAGCGTCGCATCGCAGCGCTCCCGGATCGCGTCGTCGTTGGGCCCGAGGTGGCGCGGGTTCTGCTCGGTGCCGAGCACGGCAACGCCGAGCGCGCGGGCGATATCGGCCAGTTGGACCGCATGCGCCAGCACCTCGGCGCCGCGGTGAATGACCGGCATCAGGCGGCGTTGGTAGTCGACGAGCACGAGCGTGGAATGCTGCGGATCGATCAGGTTCATCGCTTGACTCCTCGGGTTGCACGGAGCGCAGGCGCTCGTCCCACCATGGCGTCGAGATAGCGCTCGAACAGCACCTGCGACTCCTGGCGGAACATGCGGATGCGCCCAGTGTGGCTCAGCAGCAGCAGCCCCACCATGTGCGCAAACAAGGACGTCACTTCGGCTTGCGCGTCACCGACGTCCCATCCCAGCACGACGAGGCTCTCGTGCACCGGCGCCAGGGCCTCGCGCAGCCGCGCATTGAGCCGCTGGTTCAGGGGCGGCGTCAGGCCGCGCGGCTGCATGCCATGGAACAGGTAGAAGCCCAGGTCCAGGTCGCGCGGATTCTCGCGGTAGAAGTCGAAGAACGCGGTTGCTCTGGCGCGCAGCATGGCCTGCGCCCCACGCGAGCGGACCGCGGCTCCGCGGCCGGCGGAAGGTGCCGGCGCCACGGCGCTCACGAAGGCGTTGAGACGCTCCAGCGACTCTCCGAGCAAGGCGCCGTAAACCTCTTCCTTGCTGGCGAAGTAGCTGTAGATCGCACCGGGCGTGTAGCCGGCACGCTTGGCGATCTCGCGCAGACTGGCACCCTCCAGGCCGAGCTCGAAGAAGGCCGAGCGGGCCGCGGCCAGCACCAGGGCGCGCCGCACGTCGGCGACCGCCTGGCGGCGCGCGCCGCGCGCGTCGGCGACCTTCTGTGGACCCGCGCCCCGGGCGGCGGCGCGGGTGCGCTCGGCTCGGGTGGCCGGGCGCGTCGGCGGGGTCGGCGTGGTGGGTGGTGGCATCGCGGAATCATACGCTTGATCAATGGATTGAACAGTGTTCAAATCGCGACTTCCGATGAATCCCAGGAATTCGACATGACCGCAGCCCCACTTAGCCGAGCCGCTTCCTCAGGCCTGATGACCTCCGCCGACTATCGCGAGTCACTGCGTCGCTACCGGCCCACGGTCTACGTCGATGGACAGTTGATCGAATCGGTGGCGGATGCACCGAGCCTGCAGCCGGGTGTCAATGCGCTTGGCGTCACCTACGACTTCGCGCACGACCCCGCGATGGCGCCGCTGATGACGGCGGTGGCCTCCGCCAGCGGCAAGACCGTGAACCGCATGCTGCACGTCAACGAATCGGCCGGCGACCTGCTCAACAAGCTCGAGGCGGTGCGCTTGCTGTGCCAGGAAACCGGCTGCGCGCAGCGCTATCTGGCGCACGACGCGTTGAATGCCCTCGGCCAGGTCAGCGCGCGCATCGACGACGCACGCGGCAGCACCGAACACCGGGCCCGTTTCCAGGCCTATCTGCAACGGGTGCAGGACGAAGACCTGTCGCTCGGTATCGCGATGACCGACGCCAAGGGCGATCGCTCGAAGCGCCCGCACCAGCAAGCCAATCCCGACACCTATGTGCACATCGTCGAGCGCAACGCCAAGGGCATCGTGATCTCGGGCACCAAGGCGATCGTGACCGGCGCGCCCTACATGCACGAGTTTCTCGTCATGCCGGGGCGCAACATGGTCGAGGAAGATGCCGCGTTCGCGGTGTGCTGTGCGGTGCCCGTCGACGCGAAGGGCATCACCATCGTCGCGCGGCCCGCGGGCCGCCCCGGCGAGAAGGTCGAGCATGGCGCAGCGTTGTTCTCGCGGCGCTACGGGCAGTCCACCGGCGTCGTGATCTTCGACAAGGTGTTCGTGGCATGGGAGCGCGTGTTCTATGCCGACGAATGGGAGCACTCCGGCGCGCTCACCTACAACTACGCGACGCATCACCGTCACAGCTGCATCGGTGCCCGCGCCGGCTTTGGCGACCTGCTGATCGGTGCCGGCGCGCTGATGTGCGAGGCCAATGGCTTCGATCCCGGCGAGAAGGCGAATCTGCGCGAGCCGATGGTCGAGCTCATCAAGATCACCGAGGGTTTCTTTGCCTGCGGCGTGGCCGCCAGTGTGTACGGCACGCGCGATGAGCACAGTGGCAGCTTCATGCCCGAGCCGGTGTTCGCCAACATCGGCAAGCTGCTGCTGGCCACGCAGATCTACGACATGCACCGGCTCGCGCACGAGGTCTCGGGCGGCCTGATCGTGGCCTTGCCCGGGCCGGACGAAGACCACAACCCGGCCACCGCGGCCACGCTTGCCGAGGTCTTGCGGGCCAACCCGGCGGTGCCCTACGACAAGCGCATCGAAGTGGCCCGTTTCGTCGAGGATCTGACCGCGTCGTACCAGGGCGGCTGGTACTCGGTCATCAGCCTGCACGGTGGCGGCTCGCCCGCCGCGATGAAGCAGGAGATCTGGCGCAACTATCCGGTGGGCAACAAGGTCGAACTCGTCGAGCGCCTGCTCGACCGCGGTGTGCTGGCGCCCAACGAGAATGACGGGCGCGCCATCACCCGAAACCGCCAACCCGGACGCTGCTGTGACACCGGTTGCACGCAGCCCGGACAGGCGGTGATGGTGCCGTTGCCGGTGACGACTCGAAAGGCTTGATCACAAGCCGCACGGGCAGGGTGGCTCGCCGGGTCGCTGCGGCGATTCATTCGAAATCGCGTTCGATGCAAATTTGATCCGACGCCCTCGACCGCCACCACCAGCGCAGCGTCTCGGGACGGGATCCTTGCAGGCGGCGGCGATGGTGGCACGAACGCTGCGTCGGGGCGCCGTGGGGAGTGAAGTAAAGGGGGAGACCCGGGCGGCAGACCGGGGTGGAGGACATGAACGGAACACAGCGCCCCGGCGCAGCGTTCGCGCGCCGATCTTCGGGGCTTGACGCAGTTGAATACGATCTGAATATCAGGCGCCGGCGGCAAGCTTCAGCATGGTGACGTAGCCCGGTTGCACTTCCATCGCGGCGGTCGTGCCGCGCCGGCTCAGCAGCTTGTGCGCACGCGGCAGGTTCCAGCATGGCACGTTGGTGAACATGTGGTGCTCGCAGTGGTAGTTGACCCAGTAGGGCGCGACAAGCGCGCGCTCCAGGAAGTTGGCTTGGGTGGTGCGGGCCTGGCGCAGCGGGTCGGCCTCGTTTTGCGCGACCAGCGCATGTTCAGCAATGTTGCGCACGCGGTAGACCAACGGCAGCCAGGTCATCATCGGCAGCAGCCACATCACCAGCCAGACCCACCACCATCCGGCGGCCGCGAACGCCAGGAAGCCGAGCGCATTGCCGAGCA
>JBDSBD010000380.1:0-10711 GCA_039921765.1 Burkholderiaceae bacterium | reverse complement strand
ACGTCCGGCACCATGACGCGCGGTGTGGCACCAACCGCTTCGAGCAGCAGCAGCATGCGCTCGATGCCCATGCCCCAGCCGACCGCCGGCGCCGACTTGCCGCCGAGTTGTTCGATCAAAGGGTCGTAGCGCCCCCCGCCACACACGGTGCCCTGCGAACCCAGCTTGTCGGTGACCCACTCGAAAACGGTGAGGTTGTAGTAGTCCATGCCACGCACCAGGCGCGGGTTGATGCGGTAGGCCAGCCCGACGGCGTCGAGCACCGCGCGCACCGCATTCAGATGCGAGAGCGAGTCGGCGCCCAAAAATTCGAGCAGCTTGGGCGCCGCCTCGATGACGGCCTGCAACGCCGGGTTCTTGCTGTCGAGGATGCGCAGCGGGTTGCTGTGCAAGCGGCGCTTGGCATCGTCGTCGAGCACGCCCGCATGCGCCTCGAAGTGCGCCACCAGCGCGGCACGGTGCGCGGCACGCTCGGGTGGTTGGCCCAGGCTGTTGAGCTCGAGCCACACGTCACGGCCTTCCACCAGGCCCAGGTCGCACCACAGCGCGCGGCACATGAGAATCAGCTCGGCGCCAACGTCCGGGCCGGCAAAGCCCAGCGCCTCCGCACCGACCTGATGGAACTGACGATAGCGGCCCTTCTGAGGCCGCTCGTGGCGAAACATCGGGCCGATGTAGAACAGGCGCTTGCCACCGTCGCGCAGAAACGAATGTTCGTTCATTGCGCGCACCACGCCTGCGGTGTTCTCGGGACGCAGGCTCAGCTTGTCGCCGTTCATCGAATCCTCGAACGAGTACATCTCCTTCTCGACGATGTCGGTCACTTCACCGAGGCCACGCACGAACAGCGCCGTCGGCTCGACGACCGGCGTGCGCACATTGGCATAGCCGTAACGCGCCATGAGCGCGCGAACCTTGTCCTCGAACCACTCCCAGCGTGACGACTCGGGCGGCAGGATGTCGTTCATGCCTTTGACGGCGCGCAGGGATTCAGCCATGTTCAAGATCGAGCCAGGACGGTGAATGGAGAGTCGCGCATCGCGCCGTGACGGCGTGACGCGGGGTTGGTGCAGATGAGTTCGAGCCCGCGAGTCCTGCGGTCAGCCTGAACGCCGTCAACTCCGCTTCTCCACGGTGAACGGGCAGTTGTCCGGCGTCAGGCGGCAATGCTGCAGAAGCGCTTTTCGATGTAGTCCTCGACCAGCACCTGGAACTCGCGCGCGATTTCGGGGCCGCGCAGGGTCAACGCCTTCACGCCATCGATGAACACCGGCGCGGCCGGAGCCTCGCCAGTACCGGGCAGACTGATGCCGATGTCGGCGTGCTTGCTTTCGCCAGGACCGTTGACGATGCAGCCCATGACCGCGACACGCAAGTTCTCGACGCCGGGATAGCGCGCCTTCCAGACCGGCATCTGCGCACGCAGGTAGTCGTCGATCTGCTTGGCGAGAACCTGAAACGTGGTGCTGGTGGTGCGCCCGCAGCCTGGACAGGCGGTCACGCTCGGGTTGAACGCGCGCAGCCCGAGCGACTGCAGGATCTCGAGCGCAACCACCACTTCCTGCGTGCGCGCCTCGCCGGGCTGCGGCGTGAGCGAAACCCGGATCGTGTCGCCGATGCCTTCCTGCAGCAGCACGGCAAGCGCCGCGGTCGACGCGACCGTGCCCTTGGTGCCCATGCCGGCCTCGGTGAGGCCGAGGTGCAGCGCATAGTCGCAGCGCCTGGCCAATGCGCGGTAGACGCTGATCAGATCCTGGACGCCCGACATCTTGGCCGACAGGATGATCTGATCCGGCCGCAGGCCGATCGCTTCGGCACGCCGGGCCGACTCGATCGCCGATGTGATGATCGCGCGGTACATGATCTTCTGCGGCTCATGGGGCTCGGCAAGACGGGCGTTCTCATCCATTAACTGTGTCAGCAACTCCTGGTCCAGACTGCCCCAGTTGACGCCGATCCGCACCACCTTGTCGAACTTCGCGGCGGCCTCGACCATCTGCGCGAACTGGCGATCGTGCTTGGCTCCTTTGCCCACGTTGCCCGGGTTGATGCGGTACTTGGACAGCGCCTCGGCGCAGGCCGGATGCTCGGTCAGCAGACGGTGACCGTTGTAGTGAAAGTCACCGATCAGCGGCACGTCGACGCCCATGCGATCGAGCTGCTCACGGATGTAGGGCACGGCCGCAGCGGCCTCGGGCGTGTTGACGGTGATGCGCACCATCTCCGAGCCGGCAAGACTCAGCTCCTTGACCTGGATCGCGGTACCGATCGCATCGACCGTGTCGGTGTTGGTCATCGCCTGCACGCGCACCGGAGCGTCGCCCCCCACGGTCACGACGCGCGCACCCCAACGCACCTGAACTTGGCGCGAACGCCGCGGCGCCGGATGTGCGGGTTCGATGAAGGCGTCGAGAAGAGAGGGAGAGTCGCTCATGTCGTTCAGGCTACTTCAATTCGAACCGGGCCACGTTGTCGCGCGTGAATGCGGACAGGTCGACGGGTTCACCGCGAAACATCAGTCGGGTATCCGCGGCATTGCCGATCTTCAGTTTCAGCGGTGCGACCCCATCGAGGGCCAGCGTTTCGTCCGACGCCACAACCCGGGACAGCAGGATCTTGCCGTGAGCGTCGCGCACCTCGATCCAGGATGGCGCGCTGGTCCGAAGCTGGAGCAACCCCGCACCTGTGTCGATCGCCACGGGCACCGCAGGCGTCGACGCAACCGCACTCGCCGCAGCCTCGACCCCGGTCGGTGCGCTGGCAGCAGAAGGAAGGACTGACGCCGCCGGCGCAGCGGCTTCGACCATGGCGGTCGGCTGAGCCACGGGAGGCGCCGGCGCCGCGGCCAGAACCGCCGGCGCCGATGCGGCAACGGCCGCCGCGGGCTCGTCCTCCTGCGCGGACGAGCCGATGACGGCCTGCGCCCGTTCGATCCAGTTGGCTGGCATCAGGTACATCACGCCGGCAGCCACGACGAGCAAGGCCGAGACCCACAAGGTCGAGCTCCCCAACCCTGTCCAATCCGCGGAGGCGATGCGACCGGGCCGATCGCTGTACGGCGTGTTCAAGCCCTCACCAAGCTGCTCGAGGCGATAGCCGCTCGGCGGCGGCAACAGCGCCAGCACCGGCGCAGGATCGGTCTTCAACGCACGGCAGACGGTCTGCGCGAGCGCGCGCGCGAACGTGGCATCAGGCAACGCGCTGATCTGATCCGACTCAAGCAACTCGAGCTTGCGCTGCGAGACTTTGATCGTCGCGGCCAGTGCCGCAATGTGCAGCCCGCGAGCTTGACGGGCCTCACGCAGAAGGCCTCCAGCCGTGGTGGGAGCGCGCACCGCGTCAACAACGCCCTCAGTCATTGAAACTGCCTCGATGGAATTTCGCGGCTTCGGGCGAATCGTGGAAGCGGCTGACCAGGCGATCGCCAAAGTCCTGAGACCCACGCGGATTGCCGATGCCGTGCTCGATCTTCGCCGCAAGCCACAAGGTCTGCGCGCTGACCAGCTCGGGCTGCGCGTTCACGCGCCGGATGTAGAAACGCGCACGCTCGAAGGCACCACGCCGGTAGAGCACTTCCGACAGATTCACCGCGACGGCCGGGTTCTTCGGGTCGACTTCGAAGGCATGGTGCAGCGTAGCCTGCGCCGCCTCGAGCTTTCCGGCGAAGGCCTGGCACACACCATGGGCGAGAAGCGTGCGCGACATGCCGTTTTGATTCGGGATCGCGAGCGCCTTCATGAACATCGCGTCGGCTTCGTCATAGCGCTTCTTGCGGCACATGTAATAGCCGTAGTTCTGCATCGTGTCGGTATCACGCGGATTGATCTGCAGCGCACGGCGAAAGCTCTCTTCGGCGAGCGGCTCGTCGCCCAGGTTGGCGTAGATCAGTCCGCGCAAGTTGAATGCCGGACCATTGTCCGGATCGGCCGCCAGCGCGAGCTTGACTTGATCGAGCGCGGTCGTCATCTGGCCACGCCCAAAGTAGGCTTCAGCGAGCTCGAGACGGACGCGGGCGCGCTTGCTGGCGTCCGTTTCGTCGGAGGCCGTGACGATATCCTTGGACGGCGTGATCGCGCCCGCGCCAACGCCGCCAGCCGCGCAGCCAGCCAGAGCGGTGACCAGTGCAAACGCGAAAGCCACCCACCCCAGAAGAACGGGCAGTCGCGACGTCGGCACCTTCATGGGTTGCCCCCCTGCCGATGCGCCGGGCCGGCATTGCGAGGTGCGCGACTGTGAATGCGCACCGGCGCGGAGACCGGCATGCGTTGGCGCACGCGGGTGCGATCCTGCACTTCACCGGCGAGCTGACCACAGGCCGCATCGATGTCGTCACCGCGCGTCTTGCGAACCGTGGCGACCAGTCCACCGCCCTGCAGAACCTGGGCAAAGGCCATCACGCGCTCCGGCGGCGAGCGCGTCAGGCCCGACGCAGGAAACGGGTTGAACGGGATCAGATTGAATTTGCACGACACGCCGAGCTCTCCGCCGACCAGCGCGAGCAGCGCGCGCGCGTGGTCGTCGCTGTCGTTCACGCCGTCGAGCATGCAGTACTCGAAGGTGATGAAGTCACGCGGCGCCTTCTCGAGATAGCTCCGGCATGCCGCCAGCAACTCGGCGATCGGATACTTGCGATTCAAAGGCACGAGGTCGTCGCGCAAGGCATCGGTGGGCGCGTGCAGCGACACCGCGAGCGCCACCGGGCAGTCGTCGCGCAGCCGCTCGATCATCGGCACCACGCCCGAGGTGGACACGGTGACGCGCCGGCGCGACAGGCCATAGGCGTGATCATCGAGCATGGTGCGCAGCGCCGGCACGAGGGACGAATAGTTCTGCAGCGGCTCGCCCATGCCCATCATCACGACATTGGTGATGACGCGGGGGCGTTCGACACTGCGCTCGGATGCTCCCTCCGCCGGAGCCAGGCGCCGCCGCAACTGGTGTTCGGCGTACCAGAGCTGCGCCACGATCTCGCCGCTGGTCAGATTGCGGCTGAAGCCTTGGTGGCCGGTCGAGCAGAATCGGCAGCCGACCGCGCAGCCCGCCTGCGACGACACGCACAAGGTACCGCGATCGTCCTCGGGGATGAAGACCGTCTCGATCGCATTGCCGCCGCCCACATCGAACAACCACTTGATCGTTCCGTCCGCAGACGTCTGCTCGCTCAGCAGCGGCGGCGCCTCGATGCGCGCGCGCCCGGCGAGCTTGGTGCGAAGGGACAGCGCGAGGTCGGACATCTGCTCGAAGTCTGACGCGCCTTTTTGATGAATCCAGCGAAACAACTGGGTCGCGCGGAAGCGCTTTTCCCCGAGCTGTTCACAGAACGCGGCGAGCCCTTCCGAATCGAATTCGAGCAGGTTGACCGCGGCGTTCATTCCAAGTGAGCCTCGTGCGCGCCAAGGCGCAGGTGATATTTCAGCGGCCGTAGACGTTCATCGCCGGGAAGAAGAACGCGATCTCGACGGCCGCGGTGTCGGCCGCATCGGAGCCGTGCACCGCATTGGCGTCAATGCTGTCGGCGAAGTCGGCGCGGATCGTGCCTTTCTCGGCCTTCTTCGGATCGGTCGCACCCATCAGGTCGCGGTTCTTCACGACCGCGCCTTCGCCTTCGAGCGCCTGGATCATGACCGGGCCCGAGATCATGAAATCGACCAGATCCTTGAAGAACGGGCGGGCCTTGTGGACCGCGTAGAAGGCCTCAGCCTCGCCGCGCGACAGGTGAGCCATCTTCGCCGCGACGACTTTCAAGCCGGCGCCTTCAAAACGGGCATAGATCTGGCCGATCACGTTCTTCGCGACCGCATCCGGTTTGATGATCGACAGAGTGCGCTCGACAGCCATATATTTCTCTCCTGATTCAAGGACTTGGCAAAGCCTTGGATTGTACTGTGTCGATATGTCGGGCCAGATGGGTCCGACCCGCGCCAAACAGGGTCAACGCCCGCGCCGCCCGCCACCGCCCGAGTTGCCACGGTTGCCGCCACGCCCACCGCCACCACCACCACCGTTGCCGCCGCGACCACCGCCGCCGCCGTGCCCGCCGCGCGTCTTGCGATGGAAGGCATCGGCCCCGATGAAGCCGAGCGAAGTCTGGAGCGGGTCGGGCTGATTGGCCTCGCCCGGGACCTTCTTCACCGGAACTGGTGCGCTGCCACCCGCTCCGAACCCACCACCCCCACGTCCGAAGCCACGACCACCAACGGGACTGCGCGGGTTCTTCGTGAAGCGCTTGTCAAAGGTCTGCTCGAGAGGATTCGGGATAGAGGCTGGATAGAAGTCGAGGTCGGAATCATCGTCGGAGCCACGTTCGCGGTCCTCGCTCATGACCTGTGCGGCCGGTGCTGCGTCGCTGCCGCGCCCGCGTGAATTCGACGGGGGCCGGTTTCGGTCACCTCGCTCCCCCCGATCGTTCTGGCGCGGTTCGTGGCGTGGGTTGCGTGGCGTCTGTCCACCGGCTCGCTCGTTGCCGCGGCCACGCTCTTCGCGCGGCCCCCCGTCCACCATCGCCAGACGCCGGATGGCACGCACGTCGGTCTCGCCGAGATCGACCCAGACACCCCGCTTCAATCCCAAAGGCAGGACAACAGTGCCGTAGCGGATGCGGATCAGTCGACTGACCGTGAGTTCGACCGCATCGAAGAGCTTGCGCACCTCGCGGTTGCGGCCCTCGGTGATGACCACGCGGTACCAACGGTTGGCCCCGTCGCCACCGCCATCCTCGATCGAGCGAAATGCGGCCGTCTGGCCTTCGACGTCGACGCCCGAGAGGAGGCTGGCCTTGTCCGCTTCGGACAACATCCCCAGCACACGCACCGCATACTCACGCTCGACACCAAAACGCGGGTGCATCAACTGATTCGCCAGTTCGCCGGAAGTCGTGAACAGCAGCAAGCCTTCGGTGTTGATGTCCAGCCGCCCCACCGACTGCCACTTGCCCTGCTGCAGCCTGGGCAGCCTGCGAAAGACGGTCGGACGATTCTCGGGATCGTCGTGCGTGACGATCTCGCCCACCGGCTTGTGATAGGCGATGATGCGCGGCGGCGGCGGCACGATGCGCAGGCGCACCGGCTTGCCGTTGACCTGAACCCGGTCGCCGAACGATACGCGCTGGCCGACATGCGCGACCTCGCCATTCACGCTGACGTGCCCGTCCTGGATCAGCACCTCCATGTCGCGCCGCGAACCGATACCCGATTGCGCCAGCACCTTGTGCAGCTTGGGTGCATCGGCGTCGGGCAGGAGCACACGTTTGGTCGCCACATCCTCCTCGTCAGAGTCCTCGGCTTCGACCACCCGTTCGCCTTCCGCGTCGAACGCGCCGGACAGCACCTTCGCAAACAGCTCGCCGGCCTGCATCGGCGCGGGCGCGCCTTCCGAGACGTCAGTCGACTCGTGCGCTTCACCCCGTTCGCCACGCTCCGTGCGATGGCGCTCGCGCCGGCCCCGACGCCGACCACGGGGAGCGTCGTCGGCCAACCCGTTGGCATGAGCCTGCGGCCCTGCAGTCACGCCGGCAGGACTTGCGGCGTCGTCCGAGTCGCCCGCGTACGGCGTTTCAGACTGGGCAGCGGACTCGGAAACAACCGTGACCGCATCAGCAACAACCGGCGCTGCGGGCTCGGAAGCTGCCGTGTCCGAGTCGCCGCCGACCGACGCCGGCAGGTCCGCCTTGGGGGTGCGGCGCCGCTTTGGCTTGGGCGCCACATCGTCGGCTGGACCGGAAGCGCTCGGGGTCGCGTCTGGCGTCGAATCCACGGCTTGAACCACCGCCCCCGCCTCGTCGGGCTTGGCTGCCCGCCGTTTGCGCGCCGGCTTGACTGCAGCGCCTTCGGGCACGGCGCCCGTCTCCGCCGACGCTGTGTCGGTGGTGGGCAGTGGGAAATCTTTCGGGGTGTCGTTCATGCGTGGGGTTCCGTCGCGGCGCTGTCCGCCGCTGGCTCTTGGGAGGGTTGATCACGATCCACCGTCGTCACATCGGCGGGTCTGATCTCGAGTTCAGACAGATCGGCAGGCATGGCGTCAGCTGGCGCGTCGAGCCCGAGCGTGGCCTGAGCTTCGAGCAGTGACGCCTGCTGGGCCAGCAGGTCGCCATCGGCCGCGCCACCCGTCAGCAGCGGAAGTTGCTCGAGGCTCGCCAGGCCCAGATCGTCGAGGAACTGCCGGGTGGTGGCCCACAGCGCCGGCCGCCCGGGCGATTCGCGATAGCCGATCGCCTCGACCCAGCCGCGATCCTCGAGTTGCTTGAGGATCTGGCTGGCGACCGTGACGCCCCGGATGTCTTCTATATCGCCACGCGTGACCGGCTGCCGGTACGCGATGATCGCCAGCGTTTCCAGCACGGCGCGCGAGTACTTGGGCGGCTTCTCCGGGTTGAGCCGATCGAGGTATTCACGCATCTCCGGGCGACTTTGCAGGCGCCAACCCGTGGCAAGTGCAACCAGCTCGACACCTCGGCCTTCCCAGTCGCGGCCGAGCTCGTCGAGCAACGTGCGCAGCGTGTCGGGGCCGAGTTCTTCGGCGAACAACGTGCGCAGGTCGCGCAAGGGGAGCGGCTGGCTCGCGCAGATCAAGGCCGTCTCGAGGACGCGTTTGGCATCCTGGCTATTCATGAGCTTTGTTCACATCCTCGACCGGATTCACCCGGTTCACCTATTCGACTGAGATTCGACAGCAGAGGCATCGGTCGTGGCGCAGGCACAATGCCAAGCAGCATCGGTGTTGCGCTTCACGGCTTGCAGTCGGGCTGCGCTTCTCGCGCCTGCCCAGGGCAGCACACCCAGTGGTGCGATTCGCTTCTCGATGGACTTATTCGCCGGCCGGCTGCACCCGAAGGCGCCACATCGGCCGCTTGCGCCAGGAAGGACTGTGGACCGATTGTAGCGAACGCGGCGATGCGCTGCGTGGCGGATCGGCGGCAGCGTCATTTTTCGGCAACGCCAAGCTCATGCCACGCGGCCGCGAAATCCGCCGGTGGATCGGCTCGGAACAACAACGGCGCGCGCGTGATCGGGTGCGTGAAGCCGAGTTGGACCGCGTGCAGTGCGTGGCGCGTCAGGCCCAGGGCTGCAGCGCCGCCATACACCGCATCAGCCACCAGTGGGTGCCCGCGCGACGCCAGGTGAACCCGGATCTGATGGGTGCGACCACTGTGCAGGGTGCAGCGCAGCACGCTGAACCCGTCCTGTCGAGCCAACACTTCGACATCTGTACGGGACGGTTTGCCCGAAGCCACCACCGCCATCCTGATCCGCGACCTCGGGTCGCGCCCGATGGGCGCATCGACGCTGAACGCTGCCACGGCGATCTCGCCGTGCACCAGCGCGAGATACTGACGATGCACTTCGCGCGCCGCAATGGCACGCACCAGCGCGGTCAGGGCCGGCAAAGTCTTGCCCACGACCATCAGGCCCGAGGTGTCCTTGTCCAGGCGGTGCACGATGCCGGCGCGCGGCAGGCTGGCCGCGCTTCGATCGCGGGCGAGCAAACCGTTGAGCAGGGTGCCTGACCAGTGACCCGCGGCCGGATGCACCACGAGGCCGGCGGGCTTGTCGACGACCAGCAGATGCTGGTCCTCGTGGACGATCTGGAGCGCCATCGCCTCAGGGCGAAACGCGCGGCTTTCGGCTGTCGGCACCAGTTCCACAGCGACGCGCTGGCCCGCCAGCACCTTGTGCGAAGCGACCCGCGCGACCGTGCCATCAACGCAGACACGACCTTGCTCGATCAGCGACTGCAAATGGTTGCGCGAGAATTCGTCCGCCATTGCAACCACGGCCTTGTCCAGGCGCTGGCCGTGCAGTCCCACCGGCACGATCGATTCGCGGCGCTCCGCCTCAGTCTCCCAGGACTTGTCAGTCACGTCGCAGCCCGGCTGCGCAATGTCGGCGGGCGCCTCGCGGGGAAGCTCAACCATATAATTGGCGCTCGTTTTCAGACCGGACGCCCCGCGTGCGCGGAGCCTCGATGCCCATGAATCAAATGAGTGTGCTGCGTCGGCCGCAGGTGCTGCTGGCGGCGGTTTGTGCCGCCTTGCTCGTGGGCTGTGCCTCGACACCCAAAGACGTCGAGTCGCAGTGGAGCGCCAACCGATTGTATGCAGAGGCCAAGGAGGAAGCGGCCCAGGGCAACTACGACCGCGCCGGCAAGCTCTATGAACGGCTCGAGGGACGCGCTTCGGGCACTGCGCTGGCGCAGCAGGCCGAGATCGAGCGTGCGTACATGCTCTACCGCGGCGGGGACAAGGCGCAGGCGCTGTCGGTCCTCGAGCGTTTCATCAAGCTGCATCCGACCAGTCCGGGGTTGGACTACGCGCTGTACCTGAAGGGCCTGGTCAACTTCAACGACAACCTTGGGCTCTTTGGCAGCTTCTCGAGGCAGGATCTGTCGGAGCGCGACCAGCAGGCTTCGCGCGATTCGTACCAGTCGTTCAAGCAGTTGATTGACCAGTTCCCCCAGTCGATCTACGCGGACGACGCGCGCGCGCGCATGGACTACATCGTCAACGCGTTGGCTGCCTACGAGGTGCACGTGGCGCGCTACTACTTTCGCCGCGGCGCCTACGTGGCGGCATCCAACCGCGCCCAGGTGGTGGTCAGCGACTTCCAGCATTCCCCCTCGACCGAGGAGGCGCTTTTCATCATGGTGCAGAGCTACGACCGGCTCGGATTGACGGAGCTGCGTGACGATGCCAACCGGGTGCTGCGCAAGAACTTCC
>JBDSBD010000379.1:0-5887 GCA_039921765.1 Burkholderiaceae bacterium | reverse complement strand
ACTCGGCGCGCTCAAATCGGCGCTGCGCCAGACGCGGCGCGAGGCTGACGAGATGGCGGCACGTCAACGCGAGCAGGCTGCCCGCGAGGCGCGCGAGCGCAATCTGTTCGCGCTCACGGTCGGCACGGTGGTGTCGCTGCCAACCGGCAGCGCCGCCCACCTCGTCGCGACGCCGCGGCCGCCCGCCGAGCCGCGCCAGAGGCAGCGCGACGAAGCGGCCGTGATGGTGCAGGCGCTCTCCGACGAATTCGACGTCGACTCACTGCTGGAAACCGACGACAGCCTGTCGTTCCGGCGCCGTGGCATCGGGCCCGAGGTGGTGCGCAAGCTGCGCCGGGGCGTCTGGGTCGTGCAGGCCCAGCTCGATCTGCACGGACTGCGGCGCGATCAGGCGCGCGAACGGTTGAGCGCCTTCCTGCACGCTGCGCAGCGCGAAGGCCTGCGCTGTCTGCGCGTGATTCACGGCAAAGGCAACGGCTCGCCCGGGCGCGAGCCGGTGCTGAAAGTCAAGGTCAGGAGCTGGCTGGTGCAGCGCGACGCGGTGATCGCGTTCACGCAGGCACGCGCGGCCGAGGGCGGCGCCGGCGCGTTGATCGTGCTGCTCGCCTCCGCCCGGCCTGCGCGCGGCGCGGACAAGGCCACGCGTGCGCCGCGCTGAGTGCCTGTGCGCGCCCCACCCCGATCGTCTGGCAGGCTGCGACGCGCAACAACGCGCTGAGAAGGCCCGCACGGCCCCTGCCGCGAGGCCCGGGCCGCGTCGGCGTGCCGCCCTTGTCGGGGCGCGGCGCCGTGAGGTTCGTGCCCGGATTCAGCCGGGCCCGACCCTCGGCGACCCGGCCGTGAACATGGCGGTGTAGCGACGCTGCATCTCCTCAGGCGCCATCGCCTCGATCTCGTGCCCGATCAGCCACTGATGGCCGAACGGATCAAGCACGCGGCAGCTGCGCTCGCCATAGAACTGATCGGTCGGCGCCATCTGCATCGAGGCGCCCGCGGCGACGGCCCGGGCGGCGACCGCGTCGCAATCGTCGACGTGCAGATGGATCGACGCACCCAGCCCCGCCTCGCCCTGGGGCGCAAGCAACCCGAACTCGGGATAAGCCTCGCTCAGCATCAGCACGATCGGTCCGAGTTGCAACTCGGCGTGGCCGACGCGGCCCGACGGCTCGACGAGCCGGAACCTCTCGACCGCGCCGAACGCGCTGCCGTAGAAATCGATCGCCTGTTCGGCGCCGTTGACGCGAAGGTACGGAAACACTTGATGGATTTCCATGGAAACTCCGTCACGGTTGCGAAGAACCGGAGCGTAGCAGCGGCCACGCTGCCTGTCGTGATCCAGATTTCGGCGGCAGGCAAGGCGGGCAGCGATCCTCACCGCATCGTGCCGAACCGGGCCGTGTCGATGAACATGTCGGGCGGCGCCCTCGGTCGGCAACGAAAGAGGGTCCTGGGCCACCGCGTGCGCCTGTGTGCAGCCACGGTTCGGGACTTGACGTGCCATCGGCACTGATCGCACAGGCTCGGGCCCGCGTCTGCGCTGCGATTCGAATTACGGCGCGAGCTTCGCGGCAATTGCATGCACGGCTCGGGCGGCCGCGCTGCCCGGCAACAGATCGACCAGCAGCGCACGCTTTTGCACCGCCTCGCGCACCGCCGGGTCGAGCGGCACCTCGCCGAACAACTCGAGCGTCAGCGCGCGGCCGCCGGGAGCGAGCAGCGGCACGACGAAACGCTCGACCACGAGCTGCAGCTGGCCGGCAATCACGCGGCCTTCGCCGACGCGGCCCACCTCGTTGACGACGAGACCGATCTCGCGCCGCGCCTGCTGCGTGGCCAGCACCTTGATGGCAGCGTAGGCATCGGTCATCGAGGTCGGCTCGGGTGTGGCGATCACCAGCACCGCGTCGGCCAGCGACACGGCGTACAGCACGACGTCGGAAATGCCGGCGCCGGTGTCGATCAGGATGCGATCGAAGCGCGGCGCCAGGGTCTCGATGATGTGCAGCAGCTGCTCGCGCAACTCAGGTGTCAGGCGCGAATACTCGACCAGCCCCGAGCCGGCCAGCAACACCGAAAACCCACCCGGCGCCGGCAGGATGGCGTCCTCGAGCGCGGCCTTGCCGGTGAAGACCTCGTGCAAGGTGATCTTGGGCTGCAGGTTGAGCACCACGTCGAGGTTCGCCAGTCCCAGATCGGCGTCGAGCACCAGCACGCGCTCGCCACGCTGTGCCAGCACGGCGGCCAGGTTGGCGGCCAGAAAGGTCTTGCCGACGCCGCCCTTGCCGCTGGTCAGCGCCAGCGTGCGGGCACGCCGGGTGGAAGCGGCGACACGCACATCGGCGCGCACCGTCGATGTCGCGGACGGCGCGGTGGGGGCCGTATCCGTCGTCGCGGCGGGCGGGGCGAAATCCGCGGCGGCATGGCTGCGGGCAGGTGTGCCCGGAATCGCAACAGAATCGGGTCGGCTCATTCGATGTCCTGAAACTTCGAGGTGCCGAACAGCAGGCTCTTCTCCTCGGCGCTGACCAGCGACACCACCGGCTGCTCCAGACAGGCGCGGTTGCGCCCCTCGGACTTCGCGCGGTAGAGCTGCTGGTCGGCGCGTTCGACCCACAGCGTGGGACTCGAGCGCACCCACTGCGGCGCGAACGCGCCGCCGATGCTCACGCTCACCAGCACCGGCTCGCCCGGGCCGATGCTCACCGCGCAGCCCTGCACCTTGACGCGCACACGCTCGGCCACGGTCAATCCGAAGACCGGCGGGCAATTGGGCAGGATCACCGCGAACTCTTCGCCGCCGAATCGCGCCAGCGTGTCCATCGGGCGTATGCATTCCTGCAGCGCCTGGGCCACGCCCTTGAGCACCTGATCGCCTGCCGGGTGGCCGTGCGCATCGTTGACGTGCTTGAAATGGTCGATATCGATCATCAGCACCAGCGCCGGCTCGCCGGAGCGCGCCACGCGATCCACTTCTCTGGCGAGCGCGAGCTCGAACTGACGCCGGTTGGCCAGCCCGGTCAGGGGGTCGCGGCTGGAGAGCTCGCACAAGGTATCGACCAGCGCCTGGAGCCAGGCAACCCGGCCGGAGTGGGCCAGGTCGGGCAGCACGCGCCCGGATTGCCGCACCAGTTGCAGCGCGGCAGCCAGCTTCAGCGCCGGCTCGGGGGTGCACGGGGATTCGATCTTGGCGTGCACGAAGGAGCGGATCAGCCGGTGAATGCGAGGGCGTCGAGTCTAGCAGCGCACGCCAGCGTCACCCCGTGCCTGCGCCGGCCCGGGTTGGACCGGCACGCTCTGCGCCGCGCTCAAGATCGAACGCAAACGGCCGATACCCACTTCAGCGCTCGCGCCGTCTCGGGCCGCGCCACCGGTCGCGCCCTGCCCTTTCGGAGATGTCATGAGTGCTGTCCGTTCTCTCGCCCGCATGGAGTCGGCGCCGCCCTCGGGCCATGCCGACAGCGCGCAAGCGGGCACCGAGTTCGACTTCGACACCCACGACTTCGACCGGGTACGCCAGCTGATCCTGCAGCGTGCCGGCATCAGCCTGCATGCCGGCAAGCGCGCAATGGTCTACAGCCGCCTCTCGAGGCGTCTGCGCGAAACCGGTCATCGCTCGTTCGGCTCGTACCTGCAGTGGCTGGACCAGGGCACCGGCGGTGCGCCCGAATGGCAGGAATTCGTCAACTGCCTGACCACCAACCTGACGGCGTTCTTCCGCGAGGAGCATCACTTCGAGATGCTGGCCGAGGCATTGCGCGTGCGTGCCGACAAGCGTGCGCGCATCTGGTGCAACGCCGCGTCGACCGGTGAAGAGCCGTACTCGATCGCGATGACCGTGGCCGAAACGCTGGGTGCGCAGCCCGGCGCGAGCATCGTCGCCAGCGACATCGACACCAAGGTGCTGGCGACGGCCGCACGCGCCGTCTATCCGGTCGACGCGCGCGGCCTGTCGCCCGCGCGCCGGCGGGCGCACTGCCTGCGCGGAGTCGGCAGCAACGCCGGGCAGATGCGCATCAAGCCCGAGCTGGCGCGCATGGTCGAGTTCTGTGCACACAACCTGATGGCGCCGCAATGGAGCCTGGGCGAGCCGTTCGACATCGTGTTCTGCCGCAATGTGATGATCTACTTCGATGCGCCCACGCAGCGCCGGGTCCTGGAGCGCATTCACGCGGTGATGCGCCCGGGCGGCTGGCTCTTCGTCGGCCACTCGGAGAACTTCTCCGACGCCAAGGCGCTGTTCCGCCTGCGCGGCAAGACGGCCTACGAGCGGCTGTGAGCCGCGCTCAAGCCGTCGCCCGCACACGCCGATAGCCGGATCGACACCCTCCGTTCACCATGTCCACTCACTCACGCCGCGCCGCTCGTTCGCTGCCACCTCGCGCCGCGCCGACAGCCGCAGCCGCGCCAGCTTCCAACGCGATCGCAGTCGGCGCGGGCACGCGCCTGGCCCGCCTGAGGGCCGCACCACGCCAACCGGGCGAGGCTTCGTTCTTCTACTTCGACAACCACTTCTGCAACGACGCGGTGAAGATCCTGCCCGGCGAATACTTCGTCCACAACGAGGACATCCTGATCATGACGACGCTCGGCTCGTGCATCGCCGCGTGCCTGTGGGACCGCAATGCCAGGATCGGCGGCATGAACCACTTCATGCTGCCCGAGGGCGACGCCGGCTCGGGGCGCTACGGCTCGTACGCGATGGAATTGCTGATCAACGAACTGCTCAAGCGCGGCGCCACGCGCACCTCGCTCGAGGCCAAGGTGTTCGGCGGTGGCCAGGTGATCAGCGGCATGAACCTGATGAACGTCGGCGAGCGCAACACCCGCTTCGTGATCGACTACCTGAAAACCGAGCGCATCCCGATCCTGTCGCAGGACGTGCTGGGCCTGCACCCGCGCAAGGTGTGCTTTCTTCCGGCCAGCGGCAAGGCGATGGTGAAGCGGCTGGCGTCGAGCAACCCCGAGGCGCTGATTGCACAGGAACGCGCCGCAGCGCGTGACGCTGCACCCGCGCACACCGGCGGCGGTTCGGTCGTGCTGTTCTGAACTCTGAAGCTGCCGACACGGGAGACACGAACATGACCCGAACACGCGTGGTGGTGGTGGACGATTCGGCGCTGGTGCGCAGCCTGCTGGCCGAGATCATCAACCGCCAGGTCGACATGGAATGCGTGGGCGTCGCGGCCGATCCGCTGATCGCGCGCGAGATGATCCGCAAGCTCAACCCCGATGTGATCACGCTCGACGTGGAGATGCCGCGCATGGACGGCCTCGACTTTCTCGGCCGGCTGATGCGCCTGCGCCCCACGCCCGTGGTGATGGTGTCCACGTTGACGGAGCGCGGCGCCGAGGCCACCTTGCGCGCGCTCGAACTCGGTGCGATCGATTTCGTGGCCAAACCCCGGATCGGTGTGGCCGACGGGCTGCGCGTGCTCGCCGACGACATCACGGAGAAAATTCGCATCGCGTCGAAAGTGCGGCTGCACCGGGCCGCGCCCGCCGCGTCCCCCGACCCGTCGCGACACGGCACGGCCGCACTCGCTGCCGCCTCCGCCACGGTGATCCCGGTGGCCTCAGCGATGCTCGGCCGGCTTTCGACCGAAAAGATCATTTGCGTGGGCGCCTCGACCGGCGGCACCGAGGCCACCAAGGAGCTGTTGATCAACCTGCCGCCCGACTTCTCGGCGGTGCTGATCACCCAGCACATGCCTCCCGGTTTCACGACGAGCTATGCGCGGCGCCTGAACGGGCTCGCCCGCATCCACGTCGCCGAGGCGTGCGATGGTGATCGCATCCTGCCTGGCCATGCCTACATCGCACCGGGCGGCTTGCACCTGAGCGTCGAGCGCTCGGGGGCGAACTACATCGCGCGCATCCACGAGGGCGA
>JBDSBD010000378.1:0-2760 GCA_039921765.1 Burkholderiaceae bacterium | reverse complement strand
GCTCGACGTCGACGCCGAGCAGATCGGGGCGATGCGCCGCTTCGGCTGGCCCGTCTTCTACGGGGACGCCGCGCGCCTGGACCTGATGCGCATGGCGGGCGCCGAACGCGCCCGCGTGCTGGTGCTGGCGATCGACGACGTGGAGCGCAGCGTCGAGGTTGCGAAGATGGCGCGTGAGCACTTTCCGCGCCTGACCATCGTGGCGCGTGCCCGCAACGTGCAGCACTATTTCAGGCTCCAGGAGCTCGGTGTCACGCTGATCGAGCGCGAAACACTCGACTCGGCGCTGATGAGCGCACGCAGCGTGCTCGAGCTGCTCGGTTGGGGGCGCCGTGAGGCACGCAAGCTGGCGCTGCGCTTCCGCCAGCACAGCATCGTGCAGTTGCAGGCGATGGCACCGCACCGCCAGGACGAGGCCCGGCTGATTGCGACCATCAAGCAGGGGCGCCAGCAGCTCGAGACCCTGTTCGCCCAGGAGCGCGACGCCGCCACGCAGCGCCAGGCGCGCGCCGGTTGGAGCGCGCAGGCCCCGGCGTCCGACGCGGGCAGCTTGCCGCCACCGCCTTGACAAGCCGAGCGTTCCTCGGCTGCGGCCGTATCGATTCCCTCGCCTCCATCAGGCACGGGTCCGAATGAGGGCGGGCGGACACTGGCAAGCCTCGGCCCGAGGCTCGTCACCACTGCACCGGCCCGCGCCGGCCCGATCGTTCGAGCGCTCGACGGCATCGCGATCACGGCGGCGCGATCGTCGCTCGCCGCAGGCCCGCCCGGCGCACGCGCTCAACTGCGGTAGTCGGCGTTGATCGTCACGTAGTCGTGGCTGAGGTCGCAGGTCCAGACGGTGCACTGCGCAGCGCCGCGGTGCAGCTCGACGCGCACCGTGATCTCGCTTTGCTTCATCACGCGCTGGCCGTCTTCTTCGCGATAGGCCGCCCTGCGACCTCCGTTCTCGACTACATGCACATCGTCGAGAAACAGGCCGATGGTGGTTTGATCCAGATCGTCGATGCCAGCGTAGCCGACCGCTGCGAGGATGCGCCCGAGATTGGGGTCGCTGGCGAAGAACGCCGTCTTGACCAGCGGCGAGTGCGCGATCGCGTAGGCGACCTGACGACACTCGGCCGCGATGCGCCCGCCGTTGACCTGCACCGTGATGAACTTCGTGGCACCTTCACCGTCGCGCACGATCGCCTGCGCAAGCGCCCGGGCGACGTCGACGATCGCCTCGCGCAACCGCGCGCCGTCGGCAGAATCCAGCTCGGTGATGGGCGCATGGCCAGCCTGATGGGTGGCCACCAGCAGGAACGAGTCGTTGGTCGAGGTGTCGCCATCGATCGTGATGCGGTTGAACGAGCGTTCGGCCGCGTCGACCACCAGGGGCTGCATCAACGCCGGCGCGATCGCCGCGTCGGTGGCAATGAAGCCGAGCATGGTCGCCATGTTCGGGCGGATCATGCCGGCACCCTTGGCGATGCCGGTGACCGTGACCGTGCGCCCGCCGATCTGCAGCCGATGCGAGGTCGCCTTGGGCACGGTGTCGGTGGTCATGATGGCCTCGGCAGCCTCGCCCCAGTGGCTGGCACCGGCGTCAGCCAGGGCCGCCGGCAACGCGGCCTCGATGCGCTCGTTCGGCAGGCTCTCCATGATCACGCCGGTCGAAAACGGCAGCACCTGCTCGGGCGCGATGCCAAGCAGCCGGGCGAGTGCCACACAGGTCGAGCGTGCGCGCGCCAGGCCGTCTTCGCCGGTCCCGGCGTTGGCGTTGCCGGTGTTGATCAGGATCGCCCGCGGCGCGGCGCTCGTTGCAAGATGGGTTCGGCACAGTTGCACCGGCGCGGCGCAGAAGCGGTTGCGCGTGAACACGCCCGCCACGCTGCTGCCCTCGGCCAGGGTCACCACGGTGAGGTCGCGCCGGTTCGCCTTGCGCACGCCCGCCATGGTGACGCCCAGCTCCACGCCGGTCACCGGATGCAGATCGAGAGGGTTGGGGGCAGGCAGATTGACGGGCATGGCGCGGTTCGGGTGAGGTGCAGTGGAGGCGATTGTAGGAACCTCGCAGGCTCGGGCACCGGCGCGGCGCGCGATCACAGTCGGGGTCGCCACGCCGCCTGCGTGTCGCAGATTTGCCCACGTTGCAAGCCCTGCCCGATGTGCTCTACGCCCGCGTGCATTAAAGTGGCGGCCTGAATCAGGCTCGGACCGTGCCGGTCAATCCCTATTGATAGGGGCGCCCGGGTCGGGCCGGCCGCGACACTGAACCCACTCCCCTCGTCTTCGGAACCTCGAATGCTTCCCTTTTTTGCGGATCTGGTCATGCGCACCGACGAGGCGCGCCGCGACTTCGAGACCAATCCGGTTGTGCTCGAGGCCGTGGCAAACGGCATGTCGATCGAGCGCTATCGCAAGCTGCTGCTCGAGCTCTACCACGTCGTCTGGCACTTCAACCCGGTGTGCGCCGCGGCCGCCAGCCGCGCGCCCGACACGCACCGGGAGGTGCGCTACTTCCTGTACGAGCACATGCACGAGGAGTCGGGCCACGAGGAATGGGTCATGAACGACCTTGAAGCGGTGGGCGTCGGCCGCGAGGCGGTGCGCGCCCACCAACCCAGCCTTCACACGCTGGCGCTGAACGGCTACAACTACTGGGTCGCCGACCGGCGCAACCCCTGTTCGGTGCTTGGGATGATGTACACGCTCGAGGTGATCGCATCGGTGTACGGTGGCACCTTCGCCGCCGCGATCCGCGAGTCGCTGCTTCTC
>JBDSBD010000377.1:0-8957 GCA_039921765.1 Burkholderiaceae bacterium | reverse complement strand
TTCCTGTGCGGCGTGCTGGTGCAGCCGCAGATGATCGACGCGCCGCGCTGGTTGCGGCACGTCACCGATGCCGACGGCGGGGCGCTGCCGCCAGGCTTCGACGCCGCACGCCTGCACACGCTGGCGCTGCGCCGCCATGCCGAGCTGAACGCGGCGATCGCGCAGCGGCGCTGGTTCGACCCGTGGATCTTCGAGCTCGAGGACGATCCGGACGCCGGCGTGCGTGAGGCTGGGGCGCCGATCGATCCGGGCGATCGGGATCGTGCTGCCGACGATCTGGACGCATTCGGCGGCGAAGACGACGGGGGTGATGGCCTGCCGCCCGCGATCGACGCGGTCTATCCGTGGGTGGCCGGGTTTGCCACCGCGCTCGAGCTGTTCCCGGCGCTGATGCAGTACGACGCGAGCGCGCTGACCGAACCGCTTGCACTGCTGTACCGTCACCTTGCACCGGACGATCTGGAAGACGCCGACGATTTGCTGGCCGAGATCGAGACCCTCGAACCCCCCATCGATCTTGAAGAGGCGGTCGAAGACCTGGTGCGTGCCACGCTGCTGCTCGCCGACGTGAGCCGGCCGTTGGCAGCGCCGCATACCGGCGCGTCCGGCCGGCGGCGCCCGGGCGGGCCGCGACGCCGATAGCGTTAACAGGCCCTAACCCGGCGTGTTGCGGCCGGGCCCACGCACGTTTGCCCGAAAGCTCGAGAGTCTTCCCGCTGCGAGCGCTTCCCTGTCCCCGGCGAGAGCGGTGGGGCCGTCCGAAAGCCTCACACCGATCCGCGTGGATGAACGAGACGAGGATTGCCCTGTGGCCATCCTGGGTCCTTGAGCGCAGGACCGAATCGGGCGTTGAATCCGGCGAACCTGCGTGGCGGGTTCGCCGGCTCGGGCGCCTCAGCCCAGCTCAGCGGGCCGGGTGCTGCGCCGGTCGTGCTTGCTGAGCGAGTAGAACTCGCGCTTGGCTTCGAACATGCGCGCATCGGCGCGACTCACGGCCGCCTCCAGGCGTTCGCCCGCGGCCGCGGTGGCGCAGCCCATCGACAGGCTGAGCGGCGTGCCGGGGTAGTACTGGTTGTTGAGCTCGACCAGCGCGTTGACGCGTTCCACCATGTTCACGCCGGCCGACTCCTCCGAGCCGGGCAGCAGAAGCGCGAATTCGTCGCCGCCGATGCGCGCCGCGCACATCGGTGAGTCGACGGACTTGGCCAGTACCTCGCCGGCGCGGCGCAGCAGCGCATCGCCGGCGGCATGGCCGCTCTGGTCGTTGGTGGCCTTGAGGCGGTTCAGGTCGATCACCACGATGGTCACCGGGAACGGGCCGTTGCGCTCGAGCCGATGCAGCTCGTCCTCGAATTAGGCGCGGTTGCGCAACTGGGTCAGCACGTCGTGCTTGCCCAGGTACTCGAGGTAGGCCTCGGCCTTTTTGCGCGCGGTGATGTCGGTCAGCGCCACCTGCACCAGGTCCCAGCGCGCTTCGGCACCGGGCAGCACCGAGAACTGCAGCAGCACATGCACGATCTCGCCGTCGAGGCGGTGGTTGACGGCTTCGCGCTGCTGGAACAGCTTGCCGTGCCACAGGTCGATCAGCTGTTCGGTGAATGCCGGACGCATGTCTTCACGGAAGACCCGGTCCAGGTTCTTCAGCAAGGTGGGCCGGTCGGGGGCCTGGAACAGCTCCAGGGTGCGCTGGTTCACGTCGATGACGCGAATCTCCTTCATGCAGCGCTCGACAAACTCGGGGTGCACCTGCGTGAAGGCGCGGAAGTCCTCGATGCCGCGCGCGCGGACGTCGTCGAGCAGCGTCTTGATCGCGCTGAAATCCTCGACCCAGAGCGACACCGGCGAATGCTCGAACAGGCCGCGCGCGTAGGCCTCGCTGGTGGCGCGGCGCTGTTCGGCGCGGGTGCGCTCGGACACGTCCTCGATTGCAACCAGCACGCGGTCCCAGTTCTCGCGGTGGCCGGGCAAGACCGTGCCATGGATCACGATGTCGTGCGGCCGGCCGTCCAGGCTGTAGTTGACGGTCTGGCTGGCGAAGGCGTTTTCGCCGTTCCACAGCGCCACCAGCTCGCCGATGTGCGACTCGAGCATGGCGTCGCGAAACACCCGGTCGAGGTTGGCAATCAGGTGCGGCGTGTCGGTGGCGCCGAACAGCTCGAGGGTGCGCCGGTTGACCCGGATCACGCGCAGCTGCCGGCTGCACTCGGTCACGCGAGCCGGATCGGCCTGCAGGTACGCGCGCAGATCCACGACGCCAGCCGCGCGCCAGCGCGCAAACAAGGCATGCAGCGCGCTGTAGTCCTCGAGCCAGAGCGAGACCGGCGCGAGCTCGAACATCTCTTCGAAATCGGTACTCATGGATATTCTTCCGGCGCGCGGCGCCTGCGTTCGGTCAGACCGGAATTCTCTCAGGAGTGCGGCGGCTGCCGATGCGGGCCGAAGCGACTTGTGCAGGTGCGGGCCGGGTCCGCTCAGTTGGCGGCGTCGCGCATCAGCGCCTCGATCTCGGCTGCGGCCACCGGCACGCCACGGCTGATCAGCTCGCAGCCGGTGGCGGTGACGACCGCGTCGTCCTCGATGCGGATGCCGATGTGCCAGTAGCGCTCGGGCACGCCGGGCGCCGGGCGCACGTAGATGCCAGGTTCGAGCGTGACGACCATGCCGGGCTCGAGCCTGCGCGAAGGCTTTCTCACGGCCCGCCCGCCCAGTCCGTCGGGCTGTTCGAACGCGGGCTCGCCCTGCGCCAGGTACTCGCCCACGTCGTGCACGTCGCGACCGAGCCAATGGCCGGTGCCGTGCATGTAGAACTGGCGGTAGGCGGTGGACTCGATCACGTCGTCGAGCCCGCCCACCGCGTCGCGGCCGAGCAGGCCGGTATCGAGCATGCCTTGTGCGAGCACGCGCACCGCAGCGGCGTGCGCGTCGCGCTGGCGCGCGCCCGGGTGCGTCGCATCGGCGGCGGCCTGCTGTGCCGCCAGCACGATCTCGTAGAGCTCGCGCTGCGCCGCGCTGAAGCGCCCGTCGGCGGGAAACGTGCGCGTGATGTCGCTCGCATAGCCGTCGAGCTCGCAGCCGGCATCGATCAGGCACAGCTCGCCGGCGCGCAGCTGGGTGGCGCCGGCTGCGTAGTGCAGCACGCAGGCGTTGGCACCGGCCGCGACGATGCTCGGGTAGGCCGGGCTCTGGGCGCCGTGACGGCGAAATTCATGCAGCAGTTCGGCCTCGATCTGGTACTCGTGTACGCCGCCCAGCGGCTCGGCGCGCAAGCGCGCGCCGCAAAAGCGCATCGCGCGCACATGCGCCCCAGCCGAAATCGCCGCGGCGCGACGCATCGTCGCGAGCTCGGCCGGGTCCTTGCGCAGCCGCAACTCGGCCAGCAGCGGCGCGAGGTCGCGCTGCGCTGCCGGACACTCGACGCCGCCGCGCGCGCGGCCGCGCAGGGTCGCGAGCCAGGCGTCGATCCGGCCCGCCAGCCCGCCTTCGGCACCGAACGGGAACCACACCGCCTCCTGGTTCGCGAGGTGCTCGACCACCACCGCATCGAGCGCGGCAACATCGAAAGCGCGATCCACGCCAAGTGCAGCCGGCGCGGCCTCGACCCCCAGGCGCAGGCCGTCCCAGATTTCGCGCTCCGGATCCTTGGCGCGGCACAGCAGCGTGCTCGCACCATCGGCACCGAGCAACAGCCAGGCCCCGGGCTCGTCGAAGCCGGTCAGGTAGTGAAACGAGCTGTCGTGCCGATAGGGGTGGTCGTTGTCGCTGTTGCGCGGGCGTTCGGGGGCGGTCGGGATCACGGCGACGCCGCCACCGGCGGCGCGCAACGTTTCAGCCAGGAGCGCGCGGCGCAGGGTGTAGACGGAAGAAGTCATGGCGCCACTGTAGCCGTGCGGCGCGCGGCTGCAGCCAAGTCGCGCTTGGGCTACCCTCGGTGCTTTCCCGAAACCCAGCGCACTGATGATGAGGTGCGGAAGGACCACCATGCACTACCGACGTCTGGGCCGCAGCGGCCTGCAAGTGAGCGAGTTGTCGCTCGGCTCATGGGTCACCTACCACAACCAGGTCGACACGAACGCCGCCAAGGAGATGCTCGCCGCGGCGATGGACGCCGGCGTCAACTTCTTCGACAACGCCGAGGTCTACGCATCAGGCCAGAGCGAGGTCGTGATGGGCCAGGCGTTCAAGGCATTGAACTGGCCGCGCCTGAACTACATCGTCTCGACCAAGTTCTTCTGGGGCATGAGCCGCGAGGGCAATACCGTCAACCGGATGGACACGCTCAACCGCAAGTACCTGATGCAGGCGATCGACGGCTCGCTCGCGCGCATGGGGCTGGACTTCATCGACCTGGTGTACTGCCACCGCCCCGATCCGCACACACCGATCGAGGAAACCGTGCGCGCGATGAGCGACATGATCACGCAGGGCAAGGCGCTGTACTGGGGAACGAGCGAGTGGAGCGCGGCCGAGATCCGTGCCGCCTGGGATCTTGCCGACAGGCACCACCTGCACAAGCCGGTGATGGAGCAGCCGCAGTACCACCTGTTCCACCGCAAGCGGGTCGAGCAGGAGTACGCGCGGCTTTATGAAGACATCGGCCTGGGCCTGACCACCTGGAGCCCGCTCGCGAGCGGATTGCTGACCGGCACGTACAAGGACGGCATCCCGGCGAACAGCCGCGGCGCGATGGAGAACATGGGCTTTCTCGCCAAGAGCCTGAACGACCCGGCGAAGCGGGCCGCGGTTGCGAAGCTCGAGGCCGTCGCCGCCGATCTCGGCTGCAGCGTGGCGCAACTCGCGATCGCCTGGGTCGCGAAGAACCCGCATGTCTCGACCGTGATCACCGGCGCCTCGAAGCTGTCGCAGCTGCAGAGCAATCTCGGTGCGGTCGACGTGATCGCGAAGCTCACCCCCGAAGTGCTGGCGCGTATCGACGAGATCTGTGCGCCGCTGGCGCAGTGAGCCGTCGCAGCGAAGAGCCTGCGAAGCTGCGCAGCGAAGACGGCTCAGCTCGCGCCCGCGCCGAGGCGTGAGTCGCACGGGTGTGGGCGGCGCGAGCCGTCGCAGCGAAGCGCCTGCGAAGCTGCGCAGCGAAGGCAGCTCAGCATGCGGCCGCGCTGAGGCGCGGGCCGGCGCAGCGGCGCACTATGGCGGCGCGTTCAGCGCCTCGAGCTGCGCCGGCGTGCCGACGTTTTCCCACACGCCTTGGTAGATCTCCGCGGTGATGCGCCGTTCGCGCATCGCGTCGAACAGCAACGGGCCGAGCGCGGCCCTCAATCCCGGCTTGATGTGCGCGCACAGTGCGGCGCGGCACAGCGCCAGGTTTGCGTAGGTCCAGCTCGGCACCCCGGCTGCGGCCGGATCGGCCAGCCCGCGGCCCTGCGCATCGAGCCCGAAGTCGCCGCGCGGATGGAACGGCGGATTCGGCACCAGCCACAGGTGGGCGAGCGCGTCGCCTTGCGCGAAACGCCGGGCTGCATCGCTGTCGAAAGCGAAGCCCGGCGCGAAGATGTCACCCGAGACGAGCCAGAAACCCTCGCGCTCGTCGTCCACCAGCAGCGGCAGTGCCTTGGCGATGCCGCCGGCTGTTTCGAGTGCGCCGCCATGGTCGCGGCCCTCCATCGAGTAGCGGATTGCCAGGCCCCAGCGCGCCCCGTCGCCGAGCACGCTGACGATCTGCGCCTCGCGCCATGCGGTGTTGATCACGACCTCGCGCACGCCGGCGCGCGCCAGCGCCTCGAGGTGCCATTCGATCAGCGGCTTGCCGCGCACCGCCAGCAGCGGCTTTGGCGCGTGATCGGTCAGCGGGCGCATGCGTTCGCCTCGACCGGCGGCGAGTATCATGGCCTTCATCGCCGCGGCCCCGCTGCCGCGGGCCGGCGTGGGCCTGTCGCGCGGCCCGGCGCGCACGGATCCGTGGGCGCGCCGTCGACCGCGCGTGCTTGCGCCGCGTGGTCGGCACCGCGGTGGGGCACGCGGGCAGCGAGCGAGAACAGGGACGGGTCGGTCATCGAGTGGGGTCCAGCAGGCCGTCGCTCCGGTCGGCGATCCGGTGCAATCCTGGCCTGCGGCGGATTATCGGTGTGCCGACGGGCCGGGCCTGAGCCGCGACGCGTCTCCCTGTCGATGATGTCCGCGATGGTGCGCCCGTAAAATGAACGGTTCCCGCCCACCGCTCATCCCCCAACGCATGGCTTCGACCTCCACCGCATCCCCTTCCACGACCTCGCTGATGGCGAACGCGATCCGCGCGCTCGCGATGGACGCGGTGCAGCAGGCCAACTCCGGCCATCCCGGCGCGACGATGGGCATGGCCGAGATGGCGGTGGCGCTGTGGGGCCGGCACCTGCGTCACAACCCGGCCCACCCGCAGTGGGCGAACCGTGACCGCTTCGTGCTCTCGAACGGCCACGCGTCGATGATCCTGTACGCGCTCCTGCATTTGACGGGCTATGACCTGCCGATGAGCGAGCTGCGCAATTTTCGCCAGCTGCACAGCAAGACGCCGGGCCACCCCGAGCACGGCCTGACGCCCGGCGTCGAAACCACCACCGGCCCGCTCGGTCAGGGCCTGGCCAACGCGGTGGGCATGGCGCTGGCCGAAAAGCTGCTCGCGCAGGAGTTCAACCGGCCCGGGCACGCGATCGTCGACCACCGCACCTATGTGTTCCTTGGCGACGGCTGCCTGATGGAAGGGATCAGCCACGAGGTCTGCGCGCTGGCCGGCGCCTGGAAGCTCTCCAAGCTGATCGCGCTGTACGACGACAACGGCATTTCGATCGACGGCAAGGTCGGGCCCTGGTTCATCGACGACACCGCCAGGCGTTTCCAGGCCTACGGCTGGAACACCATCGATGTCGCCAACGGCAACGACGCGGATGCGGTCGACGCGGCGATCACGCAGGCGACGCAGCGCGCCGATCGGCCCACCCTGATCCTGTGTCACACCACGATCGGCAAGGGTGCGCCGAACCGCGCCGGCACCGCCAAGGCGCATGGCGAGGCGCTCGGCGTCGAGGAGGTGCGGCTCACGCGCGAGGCCCTGGGCTGGACCAGCCAGCCCTTCGTGATTCCCGAAGAAGCCTACTCGGCCTGGGACGCACGCGCGCAGGGGCTGGCCGACGAGACCGCCTGGGTCGATGCCTTTGCCGCGTATGCCAAGGCCTGGCCCGAGCTCGCGGTCGAATTCGTGCGCCGCACCGACAACGAGCTGCCGAAGGGCTGGGCCCAGACCGCGGTCGACGCCGCCGTGTCCGCCCACACCCAGGCCCAGACCGTGGCCAGCCGCAAGGCCAGCCAGATCGCGCTCGAAGCCTTCACGAAAGCGCTGCCCGAAATGCTTGGCGGCAGCGCCGACCTGACCGGCTCGAACCTCACCAACACGAGCAGCACACCGGCGTTGCGCTTCGAGGCCGACGGCGCGGTGGCGCTCGACGCCGATGGGCGCGCGGGCCGCCACATCAACTACGGCGTGCGCGAGTTCGGCATGGCCGCGATCATGAACGGCATCGGTCTGCACCGCGGCCTGATCCCGTATGGCGGCACCTTCCTGACCTTCAGCGACTACTCGCGTAACGCGATCCGCATGGCCGCGCTGATGAAGCTGCGCGTGATCCACGTCTTCACGCACGACAGCATCGGCCTGGGCGAAGACGGCCCGACGCACCAGAGCATCGAGCATGCAGCCTCGCTGCGGTTGATTCCGGGGCTCGACGTCTGGCGTCCCTGCGACACCGCCGAGACGGCGGTCGCCTGGGCCTGCGCGATCGAGAGCACGCATCGGCCGAGCGCGCTGCTGCTGTCGCGCCAGAACCTGCCCTACGCGCCGAAGTCCGCGCTCGACGGCATCTCCAAGGGTGGCTACGTGCTGGCCGAGCCGGCCGAGGTCGGGCTGAAGAAGAAGGCCCAGGCCGTGATCATCGCCACCGGCTCCGAGGTGCAGCTCGCGCTGCACGCGCAGCAGGCGCTCGCCGCGAGCGGCATCGCGGTGCGCGTGGTCTCGATGCCGTCGACGACCGTGTTCGACCACCAGACCAGCGCCTACAAGAGCAGCGTGCTGCTGAGCGACTCCAAGGGGCGCGGCGTGCCGCGCGTCGCGGTCGAGATGGGCGTGACCGACGGCTGGTGGAAATACGGCTGCGCTGCGGTCGTGGGTATCGACACCTTCGGCGAGTCGGCGCCCGCGCCGGCGTTGTTCAGGTATTTCGGCTTCACCACGGAGAACGTGGTCGCGACGGTGCGCAAGGTTCTCGGGCGCTGAGGCGCGCGCGTCGCCGGTGCGCTGACGATTTCAATTGTTTGCAAGGAGTAAATTCAATGACCATCAAGATCGGCATCAACGGCTTCGGCCGCATCGGGCGCATGGTGTTTCGTGCCGCGGTGCAGAACTTCCCCGATATTCAGGTGGTTGCCATCAACGACCTGCTCGAGCCCGACTACCTGGCGTACATGCTGAAGTACGACTCGGTGCATGGGCGCTTCAAGGGCGAGATCGCGGTCGAAGGGCACACCCTCATCGTCAACGGCAACAGGATCCGCCTGACCGCGCTGAAAGACCCGGCCGAACTGAAGTGGGGCGAGGCCGGTGCCGACATCGTGGTCGAATCGACCGGCCTGTTCCTGACCCAGGAGACGGCGCAGAAGCATCTCGCCGCCGGCGCCAAGAAGGTCGTTCTGAGCGCACCGTCCAAGGATGCCACGCCGATGTTCGTCTACGGTGTCAACGACAAGAGCTACAAGGGCGAGGCGATCATCTCGAACGCCTCGTGCACCACCAACTGCCTGGCGCCGGTGGCCAAGGTGCTCAACGACAAGTGGGGCATCAAGCGCGGCCTGATGACCACCGTGCACGCCACCACTGCGACGCAGAAAACCGTCGACGGCCCGTCGAGCAAGGACTGGCGCGGCGGCCGCGGTATCCTGGAGAACATCATTCCGTCGAGCACCGGTGCGGCCAAGGC
>JBDSBD010000376.1:0-4600 GCA_039921765.1 Burkholderiaceae bacterium | reverse complement strand
GCGTTCGCCGACGCCTGGCGCGCCGGCTACCAGCCGGCGATGCAGCGCGCGCGCAGCGGCGAGATCGCGTGGACCAACGTCGATGGCCTGCACCGCAGCATCCTCGACGAGCTGTTGCCGCGCTTCGGCCTCGAGGCCCTGGACGAAGCCGAGCGCCAGCATCTGAACCGGGTCTGGCACCGGCTCGATCCCTGGCCGGATGCGCTCGCGGGCCTGCGCCGGCTGAAGAAGCGTTTCGTGATTTCCACGCTGTCGAACGGCAATGTGGCGCTGCTCGTCAACATGGCCAAGCGCGCCCGCCTGCCGTGGGACTGCGTGCTGTCGGCCGAGATCGTGCACCACTACAAGCCCGACCCCGAGGTCTACCAGGGGGCGGCGCTGCTGCTGGGTGTCGAGCGCCACGAGCTGCTGATGGTGGCGGCGCACCCGAGCGACCTGCGCGGCGCGCAGCGCGCCGGCCTGCGCACCGCCTACGTGGCGCGACCGCTGGAGCGTGGCCCCAATCCGCAGGGTGCACCGCCGCCCGACGCATTGCCCGATGACCGCTTCGATCTGGTCGCCACCGACTTCCCCGATCTGGCCCAGCGTCTGGGCGCCTGAAGTGGCCTCGATGCGAGCGCACGCGATGAACGAGGCCGCCGCGCGCGAGGTGACCCTGCTGGAAGCGTTCGAGACCGCGCTGCCGCCTAGCCCGAACTGGGGCGATGAGGACCGACGCTGGGCCGATCGGGTGGCGCTCGAGGCGGCAGGTGGCGAAGTCTCTGACGCGTTCATCGCGCAGCGCGCGCGCCACGCCATGCAGCGCCTGCTGCCGCGTGAGCCTGCGGCCGCGCGCTGGCTCGGCCGTGTCCTGTGGCGCACGCGCTGGATCGCCGCGACGGCCTTGATCGCGTTTTGCGTCGGCCTGTTCGCCGACAGCGTCGGGGGCGGCCAGCGCATCAACCTGCTGGCGCCGCCGATGTGGGGTGTCGTGGCCTGGAACGCGGTCGTCTATGTCGCGCTGCTCGGCGCGTTGCTCGCGGCCGTGTTGCGTCGCGGCCCGGCTCGGCCGGGCCCGCTGGTGCGCGGCATGCAGGCCGTGCTGAGCTTCGGGCGGCATCTGCCCAGGGCGTCGTCGTCGGCGTCGAAGGCGGGCTCGGGCAGTGCCGCGGCACTGCGCCAGTTCGCCAAACTGTGGGCCGTGCGCGGTGCCCGGCTTTCGGCGCTGCGTGCCGAGACGGTCTTGCATGCCGGCGCGGCGGCGCTGGCGCTCGGGCTGATCGCCGGCCTGTACACACGCGGGCTGGTGCTTGACTACCGCGCCGCGTGGGAGAGCACGTTCCTGTCACCCGGCGTTGCCCACCAGTTGCTGTCGTTCCTGCTCGCACCGGCCTCCAAACTGTCGGGGATCGGCCTGACCGATGCGACCGGATTTGCCGCGCTGCAGGCCGCGCACGGCAGCGTGGCGGCGGGTGCGCCGGCCGCGCCCTGGATCCATCTGTTCGCGCTCACCTTGCTGCTCTTCGTCGTCCTGCCGCGCGTCGTGCTGGCGCTGGGTTGCGGGGCGCGGGCCGCAATGCGCTCGCGGCGCTTTGCGCTGGCGCTGGACGCGCCGTACTTCCAGCGCTTGCTGCGCCTGCAGCGCGGCGGCGCGGCCCGGGTGGAGGTCTGGCCCTATGCCTTCACACCATCGCCGCAGGCCACACTCGGTTTGCGCGCGCTGATCGGTCAAACCTTTGGCGCACGGGTGGCGCTTCAGATTGCGCCGACGTCGGCCTTCGGCACCGAAGACGATGCGCTGGCCGTGCCCGAAGGGGTGACGCATGCGATCGCGTTGTTCGAGCTCGGCGCCACGCCGGAGGCCGAAAGCCACGGCCGGTTCGTGCACCAACTGGCGCAGGCGGCAGGGGGCGCCGCGGTCGTGGCGATGGTCGACGAGACCGCCTTCAAGCAGCGCTTTCAGGGCACACCCGAACGCCTGACGCAGCGCCGCGAAGCCTGGCGGCACTGGGGCGAGGAGCAGGGCGTGCAGGTGGTCTGCGCCGATCTCGAGGCGCCCGTGCTGACCGACGCCGAGGCCGCGTTGCAGGCCGCGTTCGCGACGCCGGCGCGCGCGGCCGCGCCATGAGCGAGCGCGCGCCGAGCGTGGCTGCGCACGCCGAAAGGGGCGCCGAGGTGGATCAAGCTCCCTCGGGCGAAGCGGTCTCGCTGTCGTTGGTTTCACACACCAACGCCGGCAAGACCACGCTGGCGCGCACCTTGCTCGGCCGCGACATCGGCGAGATCCGCGATGCGCCGCACGTCACCGAGTTCGCCGACGTCTACACGATGCTCGAGACACCGCAGGGTGACGCGCTGCAACTCTGGGACACGCCCGGCTTCGGCGACAGCGTGCGGCTCGCCAAGCGGCTGCGCAGTCTGGCCAGCCCGATGGGCTGGTTTCTCAGTGAGGTGTGGGACCGCTGGCGCGACCGCTCGTTCTGGGCCAGCCAGCAGGCGTTGCGCAATGTGCGCGACGAGGCCGATGTGATGCTCTACCTCGTCAACGCCGCCGAGGCGCCCGAGGCCGCCGGTTATGTGAAGAGCGAGATGGAACTGCTCGCCTGGGTCGACAAGCCCGTCATCGTGCTGCTCAACCAGCTTGGTGCGCCGCGCGAGGCGGCGCTGGAGGCGGCTGAGATCGAACGCTGGCGCGTCCATCTGGCACCGTACCCGCAGGTGCGCGCGGTCCTGCCGCTTGACGCGTTCGCGCGCTGCTGGGTTCAGGAGCTGACCTTGCTGCGTGCGATCGAGGACGCACTCGGTGCTCAGGACGGCGTCGATGACCCGCACGCCTTCGCGCGCAACGGCAACGTCGGTGCACGAACAAGCCCGGACTCCGGAGCAGAAGGCGCCGCCGTGAAGCGCGCGCGCATGGCTCGGCTGCGCGCGGCCTGGCAGGGGCAACGGCTGCAGACCTTCGAGGCCGCGATGGCCTCGCTGGCGCGCCACCTGGCGCGTAGCGCGAGCCTGTTCGAGGTCGTGCCCGACGACGGCTTCGGCACCGCGCTGCGCGCGCGCCTGCGCAACGCCGGTGCGGCACTCGGCGTGGGCCGCACGACCGAGACGAGCGCGACGGCGCAGGCCCAGCAGTCGCTCGCGCAGCGCCTCGATGCCGAGGTGCGTGCCAACACGCAAGAGCTGATCGCGCTGCACGGTCTGTCCGGCAGCGCCCACGGCGAGATCCTGGCGCGCCTGGCGAGCCAGTTCGACCTGCGCTTGCGTTGGGACGAGCGCAAGGCGGCGTTGTGGGGCGGCGTGCTGAGTGGTGCGCTGGTCGGGCTGAAGGCCGACCTGGCAAGCGGCGGTCTCACGCTCGGCGGCGGCATGATTGCCGGTGGCGTGCTGGGTGCGCTTGGCGCCGCCGGGCTGGCACGCTGCGTGAACCTGGTGCGCGGCACCGATCGTTCGTGGCTGACCTGGAACGCCGAGGCGCTCGATCGCATGGTCGAGGCCGCGTTGCTGCGTTATCTCGCGGTCGCACACTTCGGCCGCGGCCGCGGCGACTGGGCCGAGGGTGAAGCGCCGCCACATTGGCAAGGCGTCGTCGAACAGGTCCTGGCGCCACAGCACGAAGCGCTGACCTTGCTGTGGGAGGGGCGCGATCCGCGCCATGACGGGAGCGACGAGTGCGAGCGCCTGGCGGCCGCGATCGAACCTCGGGTGCGAGACGCTGCGAGCAAGGCCCTGTGCACGCTGTACCCGGGTTCGCAAGCCGCGCTCGAGGCACCCGAAGCCCAGGCCGCGAGCCCGGTGGATGGGGCGGTTGGGGAAAATGCCCAGGCCACACCGGCGCCTGCGCGCTAGGCTCGGTGCATGAATCTCCCGAGTCGCTGCATCGAGTTCTACTTCGACTTTTCGTCGCCGTATTCGTACATCGCGTCCGAGTGGATCGAGGCGCTGGCCGCGCGCCACGGGCGCACGGTCGACTGGCGCGCGATCCTGCTCGGCGCCACGTTCCAGGTCACCGCCATCAAGAGCCCGGTGTCCTACCCGCTCAAGCGCGAGTACTCGCTGCTCGACTTCGAGCGCTCGGCGCGCTTTGCCGGTGTGCCACTGAAGCTGCCGGAGAAGTTCCCGATCCCGACCCAGAACGCCGCGCGCGTGTTCTGGTGGTTGAACGCGAGCGATCCGGCGCAGGCGATCGACTGGGCCCGCCATGGCCTGCGCGCCTACTTCGCGCGTGGCGTCGATCTGTCCGACGGCGCGGCGCTGAAGGCCTTGTGCGTCGACTTCGGGCTCGACCCGCAGGCGGCCGAAGCGGCCTGGAGCGATCCGCAATGGAAGGCCAAGTTGAAGGCCGAGAACGAGGCCGCCATCGCGCAGGGCGTGTTCGGGGCCCCGTTCTTCACGATCGACGGGGAACCGTTCTGGGGCAACGACCGGCGCGCGCAGATCGAGCGCTGGCTGGAGCAGGGCCGGTTCTGAGCGCCGCCGAACCTGCCGCTTCGCGTCGGACCCTTCAAGGGGTCCGGGCGCAGCGGCCCGGTGCTTCCTGGAGCGTCCGGCCGCCGGGAGGGCGGTGAGCGGCGTCGGCGCAGCACGAGCCGAGATCTCGCAGGCGGGTTCGGTTGCGTAGAAT
>JBDSBD010000375.1:0-8052 GCA_039921765.1 Burkholderiaceae bacterium | reverse complement strand
GAGGATCAGCTTGCGCAGGCGCTGCAACAGCGGGTTGTCGCGGGAGGTGATGGATCGGACGACAGGCATGTCACCGGCCGCGCCGCGCCGCGTCCAACCGGCGCCGCCCGCCACACGGCTGCGATCGACAGGCCGTGTGTGATGTCGAGGTCGACTTCACGTCAAATCCCCGCTCACGGCGCAAGCGCCTTTGCAGGACCTTCGCACCACGGTGTTCTGACGGCGCCCGACGCGGTGTCGAACACTGAGCCGGCCTGGTTCGAAGCGAGGCCATCCCGAAGCACCTCACGCACCGGTGCGAAGCTGCGCCGGTGCTGGGCGCAGGCGCCGTGCTCGCGCAGCGCGGCCAGATGCGCTGGCGTCGGGTAGCCCTTGTGGCCGTCTAAGCCGTATTGCGGATGCTGAGCGTGCAGCTCGAGGCACAGGCGGTCGCGGTGCACCTTGGCCAGGATCGATGCTGCCGATATGGCGCGAACCTTGGCGTCACCCTTCACGATCGCGTCAGCGGCCATCTTCAGCAGCGGCAGTCGATTGCCATCGACCAGCACCCGGTGCGGCCGCAGCCGCAGACCATCGACCGCGCGCTGCATCGCCAGCAGCGTGGCCTGCAGGATGTTCAGGCGGTCGATCTCTTCGACGCTGGCCTGCGCGATGCAGCAGCACAGCGCCCTGGCGCGGATCTCGTCGAACAGCCGTTCGCGTTTGCGCGGGCTCAATGCCTTCGAGTCGGCCAGACCCTTGATCGGCTGCAATTCGTCGAGGATCACCGCGGCCGCGACCACAGGGCCGGCCAGCGGCCCACGCCCCGCTTCGTCGACGCCGGCGATCAAGCCGGGCGCGTCGAAACGCAGGCCGAGCTGCTCAAGCCGCAAGAACCGCTTCGATTGCATCGGTAGCCTTCTCGGCAGTGTTGCAGCGCAATTCGCGGTGCAGGGCCTCGAAACGCACACGCAGCGCGGCAGCCCTGGCCGGATCGTCCAGCCACGCCAGCGCCGCGTGCGCGAGCTTGTGCGGTGTGGCGTCGCCCTGGATCAGTTCGGGTACCGCGAACTCGCGCAGCAGGATGTTCGGCAGGCCGACCCAGGGCTGGTACTTCATGCGTTTCATCATCTGCCAACTCACGGAATGCATCGCGTAGGCGATGACCATCGGGCACTTGAAAAGGGCCGCTTCGAGCGTGGCGGTGCCGCTCGCAACCAGCGTCACGTCGCAGGCCGCCAGTGCATCGTAGGAGCGGCCGTCGAGCAGCTCGATGTTCAGGCCGCCCGCGTGCTGGCGCCGCAGCGGCTCCAGCAGATGGCGCAGCCCCGGCACCACTGGCAGCACGAAGCGCAGCTCGGGCCGCTGCGCGTGCATCAGCGTGGCAGCAGCCAGCAGGCGCGGGGCGATGTACTGCACCTCGGAGCGCCGGCTGCCCGGCAGCAGCGCGACCACGGTGTCGTTCTCGGCGAGGCCGAGAGCCTCTCGACTCGCCGCACGCGGCACATCCAGCGGGATCGCATCGGCCAGCGGGTGACCCACGTAGGTTGCCGCGATCCCCTGCCTGGCATAGATCGCCGGCTCGAACGGAAAGAGGCACAGCACCTCGCTGACGGCCTTTCGGATCTTCTCGATGCGCTTGCCGCGCCAGGCCCAGATCGACGGGCTGATGAAATGGACCGTCTTGATGCCCTGTGCCTTCAACCGTGCCTCGAGATCAAGGTTGAAATCCGGAGCGTCGACGCCGATGAACACGTCGGGCCGTTCGCGCAGTACGCGCTCGGCGAGCTGGTTGCGGATACCGGAGAGCTCGCGATAGTGGCTCAGCACCTCGACGTAGCCGCGCACCGCGAGCCTGTCGTGCGGCCACCAGGCCTGAAAGCCGTGGGCCGTCATCCTGGGCCCGCCAATGCCGAAGCTCTCGAGCGGCGGCCAGCGCAACTTCAACCCGCCAAGCAACAGACCGCCCAGCAGGTCGCCCGAGGCTTCGCCGGCCACCATCGCGAGTCGTGGTGAAGGATAAATCATCGAGTGGGTCAACGAGCGATGCCGCGCTGCGCGTGTGCCAGAAATTCGCTCATCAGCGCGATATCGGCCGCTGCGATTGGCGCTTCGATGGCCAGCGCGTCAATGGCCTGGCGCGCCTGCTCGAAGGTCAGGCCCGAGCGGTACAACAGCCGGTGCATCTGTTTGACCATCGCCATGCGCTCGGGGCCGAAGCCGCGACGACGCAAGCCCTCGACATTGAAGCCACGCACCGCGAGCGGGTTGCCATCGACCATCATGTAGGGGGGAATGTCCTGGGAAACGTGACTCGCGAAGCCGACGAACGCGTGCGCACCGACCTTCACGAACTGGTGCACGCCGGTGAGGCCACCGACCGTGACCCAGTCGCCAATGTGCACATGGCCGGCGAGCGTGGCGTTGTTGGCAAGCACGGTCTGCGCGCCCACCTGCACGTCGTGTGCGAGATGCACGTAGGCCATGATCCAGTTGTCGTCACCGACGCGCGTGACGCCCGCGTCCTGCGCGGTGCCAAGGTTGAAGGTGCAGAACTCGCGGATGGTGTTGCGCGCACCGATGTGCAACTCGGTCGGCTCACCGGCGTACTTCTTGTCCTGCGGCACCGCACCGAGCGAGCAGAACGGGAAGACGCGGTTGTCGCTCCCGATCGTGGTGCGGCCCCCGAGCACGCAGTGGGCTCCGATCGTCGTGCCCGCACCAATGCGCACCTTCGGGCCGATGAGGCTGTAAGCGCCCACGCGCACCGAGGCATCGAGCTCCGCGCCAGGATCGACGATCGCGGTCGGGTGAATTTCGGCCATGTCGGGCTCGACGATGCGGCGTGCCGCCTTCAGCCAATCGAGCGCATCGTGCAGAGCAGGCTGGCCTCGGCGGCGACGGCCTCGTCCACCAGCGCACGCGCGCCGAACTTGACGATGCCCGATTTCACGCGGTCGAGCGTGACCTGCAGCACCAGCTGATCCCCCGGTTCGACCGGGCGCTTGAAGCGTGCGGAATCGATGCCGGCGAAGTAGAACACCGTCTTGTCGTCAGGAAGCACGCCAAGGTTGTCGAACGCGAGGATCGCGGCCGCCTGTGCGAGCGATTCGAGGATCATCACACCCGGCATCACCGGTCGGTGCGGGAAGTGGCCGACGAAATACGGTTCGTTCGCCGTCACGTTCTTGAGCGCCACGATGCGCTTGCCCTTCTCGAGCTCGAGCACCCGATCCACCAGCAAGAACGGGTAGAGGTGCGGCAGGCGCCGGAGGATTTCGTGGATGTCCATCGTCATGCTGTGGCCTCGTCACCGCGATTGGCGTCCTTGTCGAGCAGCTTCCTCTCCAAAGCCCGCAACCGGTCGCGCAGCGTGTGCAGCTGGCGCAAGGTGGCGGCGTTCTTCTCCCAGGCGGCATTGTCGTCGATGGGGAACACGCCGCTGTATTGCCCGGGCTTGGCGATCGAACGCATCACCACGCTGGCAGCAGAAATCTGCACGTGATCGGCGAGCCGCAAGTGCCCGAGCACGATCGCGCCGCCACCCACGCTGCAGTGGCGGCCGATCACCGCGCTGCCAGCCACGCCGACACAACCCGCCAGTGCCGAGTGCGCGCCAATGCGCACGTTGTGGCCGATCTGAACCAGGTTGTCGAGCTTGACGCCATCCTCGATCACGGTGTCGTCGAGTGCACCCCGGTCAATGCAGGTGTTGGCACCGATCTCGACATCGTTGCCGATGCGCACCGCGCCGAGCTGCTCGATCTTCTCCCAGCGCCCTTCGGTGGGCGCAAAGCCGAAACCGTCGGCGCCGATCACGACGCCGCTGTGGACGATGCAGCGCGCGCCGACCCTGCAGCCCGTACCGAGCGTGACGCGCGCGGCGAGCCGGGTGCCCGTGCCGACGCGGCTGTGGGAACCGAGCACACAGTGTGCCCCGATCACCGCACCCGAGGCCACCACCGCGCCGGCCTCGATCACCGCCAGCGGGCCGATCGATGCGTCGGGGGCGATCTGCGCCGTGGCGTCGATCACCGCACTCGGATGAACTCCCGCCGCGGGTGCGACGTGCGCGCGCGCCGCCCACCACTGCGTGAGCCTGGCAAAGTACAAGTAGGGATCGGGCGTGAGGACCGCGGCCTCACGGCCGGCAACCGCGCGCCGCAGATCTGGCGCGACGATCACGCAGCCGGCGCCGGAGTCGGCAAGCTGAGATTGGTAGCGCGGGTTGGCCAGGAACGTGATCGTGGCCGGCGTGGCGCCTTCCAGAGGGCCAATGCGGTCGATGCGCTGCGCCGGGTTGCCAAGCACCTCGCCGCCGAGCTGCGCGACGATCTCACGCACCGTGGTCGCCACGCCGACGCCGGTGGCCTGCGCCACGGTCAGGTCACTTCGCGCCTTGGCCGTTGAGCGCTTTGATCACCTTGTCGGTGATGTCCACGCGCGGACCGACGAACACGATCGCGTCACCTTGCAGGATCATGTCGTACTTTTCGGCGTCGTAGATCTGCTTGATGACCTTGTTGGCGCGCTCGATCACCGAGGCCAGTTCCTCGTTCTTGCGCTGATTCAAGTCTTCCTGGAACTCACGCCGGCGACGCTGCAGTTCGCGATCCTGGTCAACGAGTTCGCGCTGGCGCCGGCTGCGCTCGACCTCGCCGAGCGCGGGGGCCTCCTTGTCGAGCTTGTCGGCGGCCGACTTCAGGCGCTGTGCGGCCTCGTCGCCTTCTTTCTGGCGCTTCGAGAACTCAGCCTCGAGCTTGGCCTGCGCCGCCTTGGCCGGCGCCGCTTCGCGCAACACGCGATCGCTGTTGACGTAGCCGATCTTCAGCTCCTGGGTCTGCGCACTCACCGCTGAGACGGCCAACAGGGCCGCAGCCAACGCCATCTTGAGGACGCTCGGCTTGAGAAGGGAGCTTTTCATCAGAACGCAGTCCCGATCTGGAATTGAAGTCGCTGGATTCTATCTTCCGGGCGTTTGCGGATCGGTGTGCCGTAGCTCAGCTTCAACGGGCCGACCGGCGACACCCAGGTCACGCCGACACCGGCCGAGGCACGCAGGCTGTCGGCCGACATCTTCTCACCCTCGCCCCAGACGCTGCCGATGTCCACGTAGGTGAACAGGCGCAGCGTGCGGTCGTTGCCGCTGCCTGGCACCGGCAGATAGAGCTCGGTGTTGAGGTTGACACGCCGGTTGCCTCCGATGTAGGCGCCGGTCACGTCGATCGGGCCGAGCGAATTCTGGTCGAAGCAGCGCACGGTCCCGAGGCCACCGCCGTAGAAGTTCTTGAAGAACGGGTAGGGTCGACCCCCCAGACCCTTGCCCCAGCCGGCTTCCGCGTTGATCCCGAGCGTGAACTGCTTGGACAACGGGAAATACTGTTGATACTTCGCGATCGAGCGCAGGTAACGCGTATCCCCGCCGACGCTCCAGTCGAAATTGAAGCTCATCAACCGCCCATCGGTGGGCACCAGCGCGCTGTCACGGCTGTCGCGCGACCAGCCCACCGTCAGCGGCACCGAGGTGCTGGTGGAACCGAACGCGTCGCGATACAGCGCATAGCTGTTCGGCAGACCGGTTCCTTCGATCCCGGTGCGCTCGATGCCCACGCCGAAGAACACCGTGTCGAACTCGGTGAACGGTACGCCGAAACGGATCGAGGCCCCCGGCGAGACCAGCTTGTAGTCCTCGCCCTGGCTGTTGAGCGGGCGCTGTGTGCGGTAGTACACGTCGATCTGGCGCGAGATGCCGTCGGCGGTGAAATACGGATTCACCGTGCTGAGCACGACCGTGCGGTTGTACTTGCTGGTGTTGACCTCCAATCCGAGGTAGTTGCCCGATCCGAATACATTCTCCTGCTTGATCGAAGCCGTCAGCGAGACCTTTTCCGCCGACGAGAAGCCGGCCCCCAACAGCAGGTTGCCGGTGGGCTTCTCCTTGATCGTGATCGTCAGGTCGACCTGATCGAGCGTGCCCGGCACTTCGTCGGTCGCGATGTTGACTTCACTGAAGAAGCCGAGCCGGTCGACCCGGTCGCGCGAAATCTTGATCTTGCCGGCGTCGTACCACGACGACTCGAACTGGCGAAACTCCCGCCGCACGACCTCGTCGCGCGTCTTGTTGTTGCCCGCCACATTGATGCGGCGCACATAGACGCGGCGCTGCGGCTCGGCGACAAGCGTGACTGCGACCCTGCCGTTCGCGCGATCGATGTCGGGGCGGGCCTCGACCCTGGCGAAGGCATAGCCGAAGGCACCGAAGCGATCGAGCATCGCGCGCGTGGTGCGGGTCACCGATTCGGCGTCATAGGCCTGACCCGGCTTGATGGCCACGAGCGACTTGAACTCCTCGGCCTTGCCGAGGTAGTCACCCTCCAGCTTCACACCGGTGACGACGTAACGCTGGCCCTCCTTGACGTTGACCGTGATGCTGATGTCCTGCTTGTCCGGCGAGATCGCGACCTGGGTCGATTCGATCTGGAACTCGAGGTAGCCTCGGTTCAGGTAATAAGCCCGCAGGCTCTCGAGATCGGCATCGAGCTTGGCCTTCGAGTAGCGGTCGGCCTTGGTGTAGAAATTGAGCCAGCCGCCGTCGTTCAGGTTGAAAAGGCCCTTCAAGGTGCTCTCGGAGAACGCCTTGTTGCCCGTGATGTGAATCTCGCCGATCTTCGCGACACTGCCTTCGGTGATCGTGAAGCTCAGGTTCACGCGATTGCGCTCCTGTGGCGTCACCGTGGTCACGACCTCGGCCCCGTAGAGGCTGCGCGTCAGGTACTGGCGTTTCAACTCCTGCTCGGCGCGATCGGCCAGGGCCTTGTCGAAGGGTTGGCCTTCGCTGATGCCGAAATCCTTCAAGGCCTTGAGCATCTGCTCCTTGTCGAACTCCTTCAAGCCGGCAAAGTCGATGTTGGCGATGACAGCCCGCTCCTCGACGATGATGACCGCGACATCACCCTGGACGTCGATGCGCACGTCCTTGAACAGCCCGGTGGCAAAGAGCGCGCGCAACGCGGCCGCGCCCTTCTCGTCGGTATAGGTGTCGCCGACGCGAAACGGCAACGATGCGAACACCGTGCCCGCATCACTGCGCTGCAATCCCTCGACGCGAATGTCCTTCAGCAGGAACGGCTCGACTGCCCACGCCGAACCCGCCTGAAGGACAGCGACGAGCGCGAGACACAGCAACAAAGAACGGAAGGGGATCGACAGAGGATGGAAGCGCATGCGGGTCGGTCATTGCAGGCCCATGAGGCGGGCCACGTCGTTGTAGATAGCCAGGGACATCATCATGAGCATGATGGCCACTCCGCCGCGCTGCAGCCGTTCGAGCCACAACTCGGAGACCGGCCGCCCCGTCACACCCTCGAAAAGATAATACATCAGGTGTCCGCCATCGAGCACCGGCAGCGGAAGCAGGTTGAGCACGCCCAGGCTCACGCTGACGATCGCCAGAAACCCAAGGTAGTACGCCAGCCCCATGCGCACCGACTGACCTGCGTAGTCGGCAATGGTCAACGGCCCGCTCAGGTTCTTCAGCGAAGCCTGACCGATCACCATCTTGCCCAGCATCTTGACGGTCAGTGCCGACATCTCCCAGGTCTGCGAGGTGGCTCGCACCAGGCCATCGATGAAGCCGTAGCGCACCATGACCATCTGCGGCGGCTGGCCCGGATACAGGCCCAGCCGGCCGATCTGCTGATCGCCTTCGCTCACCACGGACGGCGTGACCGGCAGAGCGAGCGTGCGCACGGCACGCTCGATGCGCCACTCCATGGTTTTCGCCACGCCACCGCTCACACCGGAGCGAATCAGCGTGCGCACCCGCGACGCATCATGAACCGGAACGCCGTCGATGCTGACAATCCGGTCTCCGCGCTGCAGACCCGCGCGCGCGCCGGCGCCGCCGGCCTGCACCTCGCCAAGCACCGGCTCGCTGTACAGGCCGCCGATGCCCAGGCGCTGCATCAGTTTGGCGTCCACGTCGGCGCTGCCCAGGGTGTCGAGGTCGAGGGCGACGCTGCGTTCCCCCTGTCCTTCGCGATCACTCACGCGCAGGCGAACCGACTGGCCTTG
>JBDSBD010000374.1:0-8804 GCA_039921765.1 Burkholderiaceae bacterium | reverse complement strand
GTCCTGTGCGTGCTGTTCATCGTGTGGGTGATCGCGCTGCAGGCGAACTCGCTGATGGACGCAAGGCGCCAGGCCAAGGAGCTTCACGCCCAGCGCGACCTTGCCGACAAGGCCGAAGCGTCGCGCTTCACCGAGCTGCGCACCGAGTTGATGGCGCGGCTCGACCGGCTTCAAAGCGAATCGCGTGTCGCCGTCGAGCAAAGCAGCAACGCGATCGCCGCGCACCTCGGTGAACTCGAAGACCGACTCGAGCGTGCCCGCCTGTTGACGCCGCCGAGCCCGCTCTGAGGCGGGCCGGTGATTCAGATGTCGAAGAACACGGTTTCGCCGTCGCCCTGCAGCCGGATGTCGAAGCGGTAGACCGGCGCGGCCTTCTTGCGCTCTTCGCGCTGTGCAATCAGCGTGGCGCGGCGCTCGGTCCATTCGATCACGCCCAGCACCGGGTCCTTGGCGTTGGCCGCGGCCTCATCGCTGAAGTACAGGCGCGTGTTCAGGCCGATGTTGATGCCGCGCGCGACGATCCAGACGTTGATGTGCGGCGCCATCGCGCGGCCATCGCGTCCCATCACCGTGCCGGGCTTGATGGTGTCGAAGGTGTAGACGCCGGTGTCGAAATCGGTGCAGCTGCGGCCCCAGCCGCGAAAGTTCTTGTCCAGGGCCTTGCCGGCCTGGCGGTCGGCCGGATGCGCGTACCGGCCCGCGGCGTTGGCCTGCCAGATCTCGATCAGCACATCCTTCAGCACGGTGCCGATGCCGTCGAACACGCGGCCCTCGATGCGGATGCGCTCGCCCTGGGTCTTGGCGTTCGTCAGGACCGGGCCGAAATTGTTCTCGAAGATGTCGAAGCCGGCCTGCTGCGGCGCCAGGCCGATGTGCACATACGGGCCGGCGGTCTGCGAGGCGGTTTCGCGCATCAGCGGCGGCATCAATTGCTGGCTCATGCTTTCCCTCCCCTGGCTGCGGCCGGCGCCTGCACATGGTTCTCGAACAGGGTCGCGCGCTGGCCGCGCAGCACGATGTCGAAGCGGTAGGCGCGGCTGTCGAGCGCCACGAAATGGCTGCGGTCCTGCAGCGCGATCAGCCCGCGGATCTGCTCTTCGCTCGGCACGATCTGCAGGATCGGGCAGGTCGCGATCAGCGGGTCGCCCTCGAAATACATCTGCGTGATCAGGCGCTGGGCCCAGCCGTCGCCCGAGATCGCGTAGTGAATGTGCGCGGGCCGCCAGTCGTTGACCCGATTGCGCCACGGGTAGGGGCCGGGCTTGATGGTGCGGTAGGCGTAGTAACCGTTCGCATCGGTCAGCGTGCGGCCGCAGCCGCCGAAGTTGGGGTCGAGCGCGCCGATGTACTGGTCCCGCTTGTGCCGGTAGCGGCCGCTCGCGTTGCACTGTCACACCTCGACCAGTGCGTTCTTGACGGGCCGGCCGAGCTGATCGAGCACATAGCCGTGCACGACGATGCGCTCACCGACGGGCAGCCCGTCCTTCGCGGCATTCAGGATCAGATCGTGGTCGAGGGGCCCGAGCTCGGCGGCGTCGAACACCGGCGCGGTGACTTCGGAGAGCGACTGCTGCAGCGAAATCAGCGCCAGCCTCGGCGAGCGCAGCACACTGGTCTTGTACGCGGGCGCCAGCGCATTCGGGTGCGACGTGGTGTCGCGCATCAGGAATTCGGCGTCCGGCTGGGGCGCTCTGCCCATCGATAACTTTTGCATGCTCGGATGATAAACGTGGGCGGGGTGGCGAGCGGCCCACATCAGCCATCGACGGGCAGGCCGGGCAGCGGCTGGCTGCGTCCACCGGCAAGGACTCTCAGGGGCGCGCGAGACCCGGCTCGGTCGCGGCCGCGACGCGCAGTTGCTCCAGCACTGCATCGCGCTTGCGATGCAGGTGCTCGATCAGCAACTGGCGCAGTGCCGCCCCATCGCGGCGCTCCAGCGCAGTCAGCATCGCCGCGTGCTCGGCGAGCGCGCGCGCCCACTTGACCTCGTCCTGATTGGAGCGAAAGCGCAGTGCATGCAGTCGCGCGTTCATCTGCTGCCACGTCGTGCGCAGCACCGGATTGCGGGCCGCTGTGCTGAGTGCGTCATGGATGCGCGCGTTGATCCTGTAGTAACCGGGGAGATCGTGGCGTTCGTAGGCGGCCTGCATCTCGAACTGCAGGGCGCGCAGCTCGGCCAGTTCGGCATCGGTGATGTGGGTGGCGGCGCGCTCGGCGGCGAGCCCCTCCAGGACCGCGATCACTTCGAAGGTGTCCTTCACGTCCTCCGGCGACAGGACCGGAGCGAAAGCGCCGCGCCCGGGGTCCAGCGACACCAGGCCCTCGGCCGCGAGCGCACGGACCGCCTCGCGCAACGGGGTGCGTGAGACATCGAGCTGCTCGCACAGATCGCGTTCGTTGAGTTTGGCGCCCGGCGCGAGCACGCCCTGAATGAGCATCTCCCGCAGTCGCGCAGCGACGCGCTGCTGCAAGGTCTCGCGTGAGACTTCCAGTCCTGAATTGATGGTTGTGTCCATGCTTGTATTTTGTATATTGTCAGGGTTATCCACCAGAAGACGCTCTTGCGCTTACCGTACATCCTGTTATTGTATTCTGTATACCAAGCATCTTGCACCTGTCAGCCGGAGACCGAATGCCGAACCTCAATTTTCATCCCGCCGGGCGTCACTTCTTGCAGATCCCGGGCCCGAGCCCGGTCCCGGATCGGATTCTGCGTGCCATCAGCTATCCGACCATCGATCACCGTGGCCCGGAGTTTGGCGCGCTCGGGCGGCGCGTGCTCGGCGGCATCGGCAAGATTTTCAAGACCGAGCAGCCGGTGGTGATCTATCCCTCGTCGGGTACCGGCGCGTGGGAGGCAGCCCTCGTGAACACGTTGAATCCGGGCGACAGCGTGTTGATGTACGAGACGGGCCACTTTGCGTCATTGTGGAAGAAGATGGCCGAGCGGTTGGGGTTGGAGCCGGAATTCCTCGGGCAACCGGGTATCGAGGGATGGCGCCGCGGCGTGCAGGCCGATGCGATCGAGCATCGACTGAAGGCTGACAGCGGGCACCGCATCAAGGCCGTTTGCGTCGTCCACAACGAAACGTCCACCGGCGTCACCTCCGACGTCGCTGCGGTGCGCCGGGCCATCGACGCCGCCAAGCACCCGGCGTTGTTCATGGTCGACACGATCTCGGGCCTGGCATCCGTCGATTACCGGCATGACGAATGGGGCGTGGACGTAACCGTCAGCGGCTCGCAAAAGGGGCTGATGCTGCCGCCCGGAATCAGCTTCAATGCGTTGTCGCTGAAAGCGCTGGCTGCCAGCAAGACCGCAAAGCTCCCGAAGGCCTTCTGGGCCTGGAACGAGATCGTCGAGATGAACCGCAACGGCTACTGGCCGTACACGCCGAACACCAACTTGCTGTACGGCCTCGCCGAATCGATCGAGATGATTCTTGCCGAAGGCCTCGACCATGTGTTCGCACGGCACCAGCGCCTCGGCCAGGCGTGCCGCTTGGCGGTTCGTGCCTGGGGCCTCGAGAGCCAGTGCGTCGAAGAAGCCGCTCACTCGCCGGCGTTGACCGGCGTCGTGATGCCCGAGGGGGTGGACGCCGATGCCGTGCGCCGGCTGATCTACGAGCACTTCAACATGTCGTTGGGCGCAGGCTTGGGAAAACTCAAGGGTCGCATGTTCCGCATCGGACACCTGGGCGACTGCAACGACCTGACCCTGATGGCCACGCTCAGTGGTTGCGAGATGGGGTTGCAGCTGGCAGGCGTGCCAGTGCGCGGCAGCGGCGCCGTTGCCGCCATGGCGCACCTGCAAATGACTGCGCAGCCGGCCGCGCGGCATCCGCCCGAATGAGCCGCACGCTCGGCCACCTTGTCTCCAGAGCGTCTGAAACCAGAGCATGAGTTCACAGCGAACCCGCTTTCACTTCTCAAGAGGACCAGACATGAACAACCCGACTGCCAATTTTCGTCTTGTCGCACGGCAGTGCGCTCGAGTGCTCGCCATCGGCTTCCTGCTGTCTCTCGGCGCGGCGGTCCACGCCTGGGAGCCGACCAAATCGATCACCTTCATCGTGACGGGCGGATCCGGCGGCGGCGCAGACCAGATGGCGCGCCTGATTCAGTCGGCTGCGACCAAGCACCAGCTCACCAAGCAGCCGATCATCGTTGTGATCGAGAACGGCGGCGGCGGCGGTCAAGGATTCTTGACCCTCAAGAACAGCACCGGGGATCCTCACAAGATCATGATCGCGCTGGCCAATCTCCACTCGGTTCCACTTGCGACCAACCTGCCGTTCAATTGGCGTGACGTGACTCCGGTGGGTCTGATCGGACTCGACCAGTTCGTCCTGTGGGTCAACGCGAAGTCGCCGTACAAGACCGCGCAGGACTACATCAAGGCCATGAAGGCCGCCGAGCCGAACACCTTCAAGATGGGTGGTGCCGGCGCAAAGCGGGAGGACGAGATCGTCACGAAGATGATCGAACAGGCCACCGGCGTGAACTTCAAGTTCATCCCGTACAAGGGCGGTGGCGAAATCACCGCGCAACTGGTGGGTGGTCACATCGACTCGGACGTCAACAACCCGATCGAGCATCTCGCAACCTGGCGGTCGGGTGACGTGCGTCCGCTGTGTGTGCTGGACACCCAGCGCATGGACGACAAGGAACCGGTGGCTGGCGACAAGTCCTGGAGCGACGTGCCGACGTGCAAGGAACAAGGCATTGATGCCGAGTACCTGATGCTCCGTGGCATCTTCATGCCGAAGGCCGTGTCATCGGAGCAGGTCGACTACTACGTCGAACTGCTGAAGAAGGTCCGCGCGACGCCCGAGTGGCAGGATTTCTTCAAACGCGGCGCATACAAGGACGACTTCCTGGTTCGCGACGACTTCGCCAAGTTCCTCGAGAAGGATGAGGTGCGTCATCGCGACATCATGAAACGCGCCGGCTTCCTCGCCAAGAACTGACCGCACCCGATGCGCGCCGAGCAGCAGACCCTGATGAACCCGGATTGCGATGACTGCAAAGCGGTCCCGCGCTGGGGTTCCCGCCATGCCATCGACGCCCTGGTGGCGGTTTTCACGCTGGGCATCGGCGCAGCGATGATGTTCGACAGCCATCGGATCGGTTCCGGATGGGACGATGGGCGGTTGCAGTCGGGATACTTCCCGTTCCGCTTGGGCGTGATCATCTGCATCGTCAGCGTGGCCATCCTCGCGCGAGCGTTGCTGGCCGCAAGACGCGAGTCAGAGCCGTTCGTGCGCTGGCCGCAGCTCCGGCGCGTGGGGGCGGTCCTGGGCGCGGTCTTGCTTTACGTGGGCGCGATCCAGTTCGTCGGCCTCTATGTCGCCACCGCGCTGCTGATCGCCGGATTCATGCGCATCGCCAGCCGATACGGTTGGCTGGCGGCAGCAGGCGTCAGCATCGCGACCACGGCGGTTCTGTTCGTCCTGTTCGAGATGGTGTTCCTGGTGCCGTTGCCGAAGGGCCCGCTCGAAGCCCTTCTCGGTTACTAGGCCCGAGCTCGGGCGAAAGCAATCAGGAGCCACCTGGATGGATGAGATCGGCCTACTCTTTCATGGGTTCTCTGTCGTTCTGACCTGGCAGAACCTCGGCATCATCGTGGTCGGGATCATGCTGGGCGTGCTGGTGGGTGTCTTGCCGGGCCTGGGCGGGCCGAACGGCGTGGCGATCCTCCTGCCGCTCACCTTCACGATGTCGCCCACGTCGGCGATCATCATGCTCTCATGCATCTACTGGGGCGCGTTGTTCGGCGGCGCGATCACGTCGATCCTGTTCAACATCCCTGGCGAGCCGTCATCGGTCGCGACAACCTTCGATGGCCACCCGCTGGCGCAGCAGGGGCGTGCCGCGGAGGCGCTGACGCTGGCCTTCACCGGCTCCTTCATCGGTGCGCTCGCCGGCATTTTGCTGATCACGTTCCTGGCGCCGATGCTGGCGAAGTTTTCGCTACGCTTCGGGCCACCTGAATTCTTCGCGGTCTATCTGCTGACGTTCTGCAGTTTCGTTGGCATGAACAGCGGTGCCGTGTCGAAGACGATCCTGTCGATGATGCTCGGCTTCGGCCTGGCGGCCATCGGGATGGACTCCATGAGCGGCACCTTTCGACTCACGTTCGGACAAGGGGCGCTGATGCAAGGCGTCGATTTCCTGATTGCCGTCATCGGTCTGTTCGGAATCGGCGAGATCCTCACGACGATGGAAGAAGGCCTCGAATTCCGCGGCAAACGCGCGCGCATGAGCTTGAAGGTCGTCCTGAGCACCTGGGCGACGCTGCCGCGGTACTGGATCACGCTGCTGCGCAGCTCCGCGGTAGGCTGCTGGATGGGCATCACGCCAGGCGGGGCCACCGCCGCCTCGTTCATGAGCTATGGCCTGGCCGAACGATTCTCCGCGCAACCCGAAACCTTCGGTACCGGCAGGCCGGAAGGCGTCATTGCGCCCGAAACTGCAGCGCATGCCTCGGGGACGAGTTCGCTGTTGCCGATGCTGGCCTTGGGCATACCTGGCTCGGCGACGGCGGCCGTGCTGCTGGGCGGGCTGATGATCTGGGGCCTCGAGCCGGGGCCGTTGCTCTTCGTTGAGCAGAAGGATTTCGTCTGGGGACTGATCGCCAGCATGTACCTCGGCAACGTCGCCGGACTGTTCATCATCCTGGCCACGGTGCCGTTGTTTGCCGCGGTGATGCGGATCCCGTTCTCGATCATCGCCCCGGTCATCATCGCGATTTGCGCGATCGGCGCCTATACCGTCCACAACTCGATGATGGACGTCTGGTTCATGGCGTTGTTCGGCATCATCGGGTCCGTGTTCAAGAAGCTGAACTATCCGTTGGCACCACTCATCCTCGCGCTGGTGCTCGGAGACCGGGCCGAGGATTCATTCCGCCAGACCATGCTCGGCTCCAATGGACAGCTCGATGTCTTTTGGTCCAACCCGCTGGTCGGCACCATGACTCTGGTGGCGCTGACCTTGCTGGTCTGGCCCCTGTTGGTGGCGGCGCGGTCGAGGCTGCGCGTGCACCTGCGCGGGCAGCCCACGACGCGCGCCGGTGTGGTCGACTGAGGCCATCCACGCAACCCTTGAGCCATTCAACCAGGAGAAACACATGCTCGATGTAACCATTTATCACAACCCCGGTTGCGGTACCTGTCGCGAGACGCTATCCATCTTGCGGGAAAAAGGCGTCGAGCCACGCATCGTCGAGTACATGACGGAGCCATTGTCCAGGGCCACGCTCGAGACGCTGATCAGTGCGATGGGCCTGCGGCCGCGCGATCTGCTTCGCGAAAAAGATCCTCAATATGAGACGCTGGACCTTGCCAATCCAAGGTGGTCCGACAGTGAACTGGTCGGATTCATGGTTGAGAGCCCCTCTCTGATCAATCGACCGATCGTTGCAACTCCCACGGCAACCCGGCTGTGCCGACCCCCGATCACGGTCCTGGAGCTGCTCGCGTAGCACTCGAGCGGGCCGAACCTCAACCGTCGCCTCAACGGAGAATTTTCATGAACGCCATCATTCGTCCGAAGGACGCATACCACGAGCAGACCACGCGCAACATGGAGAAATTTCTCCATGTACCGCCCTGGAGCCCCCAGCAGAAGGTCGCGTTGACCTGCCGAATTCTCGCGTCCGAAGGGCACGAGTCGGCGCTTGCGGGTCAGATTACCGCCCGAGGCGAAAAGCCTGGCACCTATTGGATGCTGAGCTTCGGCTTGGGCTTCGATGAAGCCATGGCGAGCAACATCGTGTTGGTCGACGACGACCTGAACCTTCTCGAAGGCGAGGGCATGGTGAACCCGTCCAACCGGTTCCACCTGTGGATTTACCGCCACCGCCCCCAGGTGAACGCGATCATCCACACGCATCCGCCGTACATTTCGGCCCTGTCGCTGGTCGGCGAGCCGCTGGTGTCGGCCCACATGGACACCACGATGTTCTTCGACGACTGTGCCTATCTACCGGAATGGCCGGGGGTGCCGATCGGGGACGAGGAAGGTCGCATCATCAACGACGCGCTGGGCGACAAGCGGGCCATCCTGCTGGCGCACCACGGGCAGCTGGTCGCGACCTCGAGCATCGAGGAAAGCTGCGTGCTCGGTGTCTTCATCGAACGCGCCGCCCGCATGCAGGTGCTCGCCCGCTCGATCGGGCAGATCAAGCCGATCAACCCGGACCATGCGCGCGAGGCGCACGACTACCGCTTGAAGCCGAAGGCGGTCGGTGGGACGTTCCACTACTTTGTCCGGCGCATCCTGAAGCACGACGAGGAAGCGCTGCGCTGACGCGTGGCCGGGCCGGCATCCCCGCCGCGGGCGTCTGCGTGTTGCGGGGCGAGCCGCGCCGCAAGGCCCGAATCGGCCACCCCTCAACCGAGTTTCATCACCTGCCCCGCCTGCAGCGCATGGATGCGGTGCGGCGAGCCGAGCCGGCCGATCTCTTGCATCACCGCCTCGGTTTCACCCGGCTTGATGTGGGTGATGTGCACGTCCACGCTGCCGTCGAGCTGGGCCAGCTCATGGCTGAGCGCGGTCGGGCACAGGTGGCGGCTGATGCGGGCGAGCTGGCGCTCCTCGTCGCTGAACGCGGTCTCGATCACGAGGTGCGCAACCTTCATCTGGCGCAGGCGTTGCCACAGCAGCGGGTTCGGGCCGGTGTCGCCGGTGTAGACCCAGTGGCCGGCATCGCCCCCCGGGCCCGGCTCGACCGCGAAGCCGACCGCTGGCACGGTGTGGGCGGCGCTCAGCACCTCGACGCGCTTGCCGTTCAGCGCCAG
>JBDSBD010000373.1:0-7538 GCA_039921765.1 Burkholderiaceae bacterium | reverse complement strand
TCGATCGCCTCCAGAAACGCATCGAGCTTTCCGGTGTCACCGGTGAGTTCGATCGTGTAGCTCTTCTCGGTCACATCGATGATGTGACCCCGAAAGATGTCGGCCATGCGCTTCATCTCGTCGCGCTCCTTGCCGACGGCGCGCACCTTGATGAGCATCAACTCGCGCTCGGTGAACGCACCCTCGGTCAGATCGACGACCTTGACGACATCGATCAAGCGATTCAGGTGCTTGGTGATCTGCTCGATGACCTCGTCAGAACCATTCGTGACGATCGTCATGCGCGACAGCGAGGCGTCCTCGGTCGTCGCAACCGTGAGGCTCTCGATGTTGTAGCCGCGGGCGGAGAACAATGCCACCACGCGCGACAGCGCGCCAGGCTCGTTCTCGAGAAGCAAGGCAATGATGTGTTTCATGTTCGGTGAGGATGCGCGCTCTTCAATCCGCCAGCGGGTTGCCGGCGGCATTTGGCCACGCAGATTCAATTGAGGTGAAAGGAAAAGTCGCCGAAGCCCGATTCACGCATTCCGCCGCAGCTCGGTGCAGGCGCGATAACGCCTGCACCCTGCCCCGGCGTGCAACGCTTCAGAGGTCTTCGGAGCCCAGCAGCATCTCCGAGATGCCCCGGCCCGACTTCACCATCGGCCAGACGTTCTCGGTCGGGTCGGTGCGGATGTCGAGGAACACGGTGCGATCCTTCAGCCGGATCGCCTCGCGCAGCGCGCCTTCCACGTCGGCGGGCTTCTCGACCTTCATTCCGACGTGGCCGTACGCCTCGGCGAGCTTGACGAAGTCAGGCAGCGCGTCCATGTAGCTGCTCGAGTAGCGCCCGCCATAGTCGATCTCCTGCCACTGCCGCACCATGCCCAGATAGCGGTTGTTCAACGAGATGATCTTGACGGGCGTCTTGTACTGCAGACAGGTCGACAGCTCCTGGATGCACATCTGGATCGAGCCTTCGCCGGTGATGCAGAAAACATCCGATTCCGGCTTGGCGAGCTTGATGCCCATCGCATACGGCAGGCCCACGCCCATGGTGCCCAGCCCGCCGGAATTGATCCAGCGGCGCGGCTCCTCGAAACGGTAGTACTGAGCGGCCCACATCTGATGCTGGCCGACGTCGGAGGTGATGTAGGTGTCGCGGTCTTTGGTGAGCTCCCACAGCTTGTCGACGACGTACTGCGGTTTGATGACCTCGCTGCTGTTCTTGAATTTCAGGCACTCGCGCTTGCGCCACTCGTTGATCTGGCTCCACCAGACCGAGATCGAAGCCACATCGGGCTTGACGCTCGCCTCGCGAACCTGCGTGATCAGCTCCGCCAGAACGTCCTTCACATCACCGACGATCGGGATGTCGACGCGCACCCGCTTGGAGATCGACGAGGGATCGATATCGATGTGGATGATCTTGCGCGCGACCGAACCGAAGTCCTGCGGGTTGCCGATCACACGATCGTCGAAGCGCGCCCCCACTGCAAGCAGGACATCGCAGTTCTGCATCGTCATGTTGGCCTCGAACGTACCGTGCATACCGAGCATGCCGAGAAACTTGGGGTCGCTCGCCGGCATGGCACCCAGCCCCATCAGCGTGTTCGTGACCGGGAAGCCGAGCAGATCGGCAAGCTCGCGCAACTCGGCCGAGGCGTTGCCCAGCACCACGCCACCGCCGGTGTAGATGTAGGGGCGTTTCGCGGCGAGCAGCAGTTGCACCGCCTTGCTGATTTGCCCGCCATGGCCCTTCTTCACCGGGTTGTAGGAACGCATCTCGATGTGATCGGGATAGTGGAACGGCGCCGTCTTCATCGACACGTCCTTCGGGATGTCGACGACCACCGGGCCAGGCCGGCCGGAACGTGCGATGTGGAAGGCCTTCTTCAGCGTCAGCGCCAGATCGCGCACGTCCTTCACGAGAAAGTTGTGCTTGACGATCGGGCGCGTGATGCCCACCGTGTCGCATTCCTGGAAGGCATCAAGGCCGATCGCCGGCGTCGGCACCTGCCCGGTGATGACCACCATCGGGATCGAATCCATGTAGGCCGTGGCGATACCGGTGACGGCGTTCGTCGCGCCCGGACCCGAGGTCACCAGGGCCACACCGACCTCGCCGGTGGCGCGGGCGTAGCCGTCGGCGGCGTGGACTGCGGCCTGTTCGTGGCGCACCAGCACGTGCTCGATGGCATCTTGCTTGTAGAGGGCGTCGTAGATGTAGAGAACGGCGCCGCCGGGGTAGCCCCAGAGAAACTTGACGCTCTCGGCCTGAAGGCACTTGACGAGGATCTCGGCGCCGTTGAGCTCGGCGGGAGGGGATGGCGGTTGTGCCGAAGCGGCCCGCTTGACTTCCGTGGCTGACATGTCCATTTTCAATAACCTCTGTGAATTTCTCTGACGAAAAACCATCGGTGCACCTCTCCTCGTCCTCGTGAGACGGGTGTGGTACCACTGGGGCCGGACGGCGAAGCGCTCGGGGTCGGGCACCGTGCTCGCGGCCAATCTGTTTTGCAAGCGTGGATTATGCCTCGCTGCACCGCACCAATGCGCCGCGCCGACGGCGCAATGCGATAATCGCGCCCGTCTTTGCAGGCCCGAGGGCCTCTTCACTTGGCAGCCGAACAAGAACTCTCAGACTTCCTCAAGAGCGTCGAGAAACGCGCCTTCAAGCGGGCCGTCTACGCAGTTCGCGACGAAGACGCGGCGCTCGACATCGTGCAGGACGCGATGATCCGGCTCGCCGAGAAATACGCCGACCGTCCCGCCGCCGAACTGCCGCTGCTGTTCCAGCGCATTCTTTCGAATGCGACGATGGACTGGTTTCGACGCCGCAAGGTGCGCACCAGCGTGATGCGCAACTTTTCCGACTTCGAAGGCCCGGGCGATGACAGCGGCTTCGACCTCCTCGAAACACTGCAGATCCTGGGCGGCTCGCTCGCCTCGGAAAGCGCCGCAGACACGGTTTCGCGCTCGCAGACCCTGCTTGCGATCGAATCGGAGGTAACGCTGCTGCCGGGGCGTCAACGCGAAGCCTTTCTGTTACGTTACTGGGAAGAACTCGATGTCGCCGAGACAGCCGCCGCGATGGGCTGCTCGGAAGGCAGCGTCAAGACACACTGCTCGCGCGCCGTGCATGCCTTGGCGAAGGCCTTGCTGACGAAGGGAATTGCGCCATGAACCACCCCCCATCATCCCCGGATTCCACAGTGCCAACGCCCACTGCCCTCGACGTCCTGGAAACACGCTTCGCGCTGCGCGTGACCGCCCGCCTGAACGAAACCTCCCAGATGCTCGAGCCCGACATCGGGGAGAGACTGCGCTTTGCGCGCGAGCAGGCGCTTGAGCGCGCGCGCGCGCTGCGCCGGGCACGGGAGAACGCGCCGATCGTGCGCGCGGCCAGTGCCGCCGCGCAATTGGGCCGCGCCGGCTCGAACTGGTGGTTCAAGCTGGCCGCAACTTTGCCGGTGATCGCTCTGGTGTCCGGCCTGATCCTGATTCAGGACTCCCAGACTGACACCCAGATTGCCGCCGCTGCCGAGGTTGACACGGCGCTGCTCTCCGACAATCTGCCGCCCGACGCTTATGGCGACGCCGGTTTTGCCGAGTTCCTGAAAGTCTCCACCGAGTGAGCGGCTCGGTCATGACATCCCACCGACCTCACGACTCGGGTCGAGCGAGCTGTCTGCGTTGGGCGCTGGCCTGCCTCGCCGGCGCGTTCGCGCTGGTGATCGGCTCGTCTGCCGCGGCCCAATCGGGCGCGTCTCCCCATCCCTCCGCACAGGCCCCGGCCGAGCAAGGCGTGCGTTGGCAGGATCTGAAGCCAGCCCAGCAAGTCGCGCTGACTCCGCTCAAGCGCGACTGGTCCAGCCTGGACGTCACCCGCAAGCGCAAGTGGCTGCGGATCGCGTCACGCTATTCCAAGCTGTCCGCCCCCGAGCAGGCGCGACTCCAGGCGCGCATGACCGAATGGTCCGATATGACGCCGCAGCAGCGCGGCCGGGCACGTTTGAATTTTCGAGACGCCAAGGAGCTGCCCGCCGAGGATCGGCAGGCGCGCTGGGAGGCGTATCAGGCACTGTCCCCCGAGCAAAAACAACAACTTGCCGAGCGCGCGGCGGCGTCACGCCTGGAACATCGCGCCCACCGCTCGAACTCGAAGGCCGGACGCTCTGACAGGCCAGGTCGCGAGCAATCCACGGCCCATGTGCCGCCCGAGCCTGCGCTTGCCGTACCGCCTCGGCCGGTGGCGCCGACGATGGTGCGGGCGAGCCGTGGCGCCACCACCACGTTGATCTCGCGACAGCCCCCGCCCCCGGTGCACAACGAAGCCAGGCAGCCGCGGATAGCCGCCACACCGGATCTCGTCGACAGCGCAACCTTGTTGCCCAGGCGGGTGCCAGCGCGACCGCGGGACGCCGCGCCGCCGTCCAGGCCGGCACCCACCCAGAAGCCATGAAGGCAAGGCCCGGTCATCGTCCGACTCCGGTGTGGTGCGTCCCTGAACGCCGGACTGCCACGCTCCGATGACGCCGAGCCTGGCGCGCCGCATGGCGTCCTTCGTCTACGAGGGGCTGCTGCTGTTTGGAATCGGGTTGATTCCCGGCGCGCTCGGTGCGCTCTTTGTCGCGCTGACGGGCTATCAGCACCCGTTGCAGACCGATGCCGCACTGCGCATCGTCACCTTCGCGATCTACGCGTTGTACTTCAGCTGGTTCTGGTCGGCGCGCGGCCAGACCTTGCCGATGCAGACCTGGCACATCCGTGTCGTCACCTCGCAGGGAGCTCCGTTGAGCCGATGGCGTGCGCTTGCGCGCTACCTCGCCAGCTGGGCCTGGGTGGCGCCGGCCGCGCTGATCGCCCACCTGAATGGCTGGACGCCGGTGGAAAGCCTGGTCGCGGTGGGCGTCGGCGTGGTGGCCTATGCCCTGCTCGCGCTGGCGCACCCGCAGCGGCAGTTCTGGCATGACGCGCTGTGTGCCACGCGGCTGATCGACACCCGCCCCGCCGCTGCCACCTGACGCGCGAAAGGCCGAGTGCCGCAGGGCACAATCCGGGTGCATGAACGACAACCCGCACAAGGGCCGCACCGGGCTGGATCGGGTGGTCCACGCCACCGGCTACTCGATCGCCGGACTGGCCAGCGCGTACCGCGGCGAGAGCGCCTTCCGCCAGGAGTTCTGGCTCGCCGCGATCCTGTTGCCGCTGTCGTTCTGGGTCGGCAACGGCTGGGTCGAGGTGGCGCTGTTGGCGGGCTCGGTCTTCCTCGTGCTGATCGTCGAGTTGCTGAACTCCGGCCTCGAAGCGGCGATCGACCGGGTCTCTCTCGAGTGGCATGAGCTGTCCAGGCGCGCGAAGGATCTGGCCAGTGCTGCCGTATTTCTGTCCCTGGTTCTGTGCGCCGGGGTCTGGCTGGGCGCGCTCTGGCAGCGCTTTGGCGCCTGAAGGGTCAAGTCGCATGAATACCCCACGCTTTCATGAGCCTCGAAGGACCCTCGCCGGGATCCTCAGGACACGCCGGAGCCCCTTCAAGGCCGTCGGCGCACCGTTCACCGCGGCCCCAGCGGGCACCGTCTCCGGGGCGTATCCATGAACAAGCTGACCTTGTGCGTCTACTGCGGCTCACGCCCCGGAACGCTCCCCGGCTATCACGCCGCAGCGCAGACCGTCGGCAACGAGATCGGACGGCGCGGCTGGCGCCTGGTCTACGGCGGTGGACACACCGGGCTGATGGGCATCGTCGCCGACGCCGCGCTGGCGGCGGGTGCCGAAGTGGTGGGCGTGATACCGCAATCCCTCGTGACCCGCGAAAGCGGCCACCGAGGGCTCACCGAACTGCACGTCGTCGACACCATGCACCAGCGCAAGACCATGATGGCCGAGCGCAGCGATGCGTTCCTTGCGCTGCCGGGTGGCATCGGCACGTTCGAGGAATTGTTCGAGGTATGGACGTGGCGCCAGCTCGGCTACCACGACAAGCCGCTCGGACTGCTGAATGCCGCGGGCTACTACGACCCGCTGCTCGCCTTTCTCGACCACAGTGCGCGGCACGGGTTCATGAACCAGACGCAACTCGATCTTCTCGAGGTCGCAACCGATCCGCTCGCACTGCTGGAGCGTCTGGGCGCAATGGTGCCACTGGCAACCGAACCGGACGACTACCGCCACATCTGACTCGGTGGCGCTACTCCACGGATGAGGCGGGATTTGTGGCCGAGGCGCTCCGGACTCTAGACCGCGTCTTCGTTCAACTCGCCGGTTCGGATGCGAATCACCTGCTCGACCGCGGAGACGAAGATCTTGCCGTCGCCAATCTTGCCGGTCTTGGCCGCCTTCACGATGGCTTCGATGCAGTGTTCGACATCGCTGTCCTTCACGACCACCTCGATCTTGACCTTGGGCAGGAAGTCGACCACGTATTCGGCACCGCGATACAGCTCGGTATGACCCTTCTGGCGCCCGAAGCCCTTGACTTCAGTGACGGTCAGACCGGTCACGCCCACCTCACCGAGCGCCTCGCGCACCTCTTCGAGCTTGAACGGTTTGATGATCGCGGTGATCTGCTTCATGGGCGGCTCCTGCAGGGGTTTGGTCGAACCCTAGTTTACGCGCCGAGCTTGGAGGTGATCGGGTAGCGCCAGTCGCGGCCCGTCACCGCAGGTGACTCGTCAGATCTCGCCGCAGGCGTTCGGCCGGAGCGGCGCATCGGTCAGGCGCGAAACTTCGAGGTGATGGGGTAGCGCCAGTCGCGGCCGAACGCCCGGTGCGTGATGCGGATGCCAACCGGCGCCTGTCGGCGCTTGTACTCGTTGATCTTGATCAGCCGCGTGACGCGCTCCACGTCGGCCGGTGCGAAGCCCGCCGCGAGGATCTCGTCGATGCCCTGGTCGTCCTCCATGTAGCGCTGCAGGATCGCGTCGAGCACTTCATAGGGCGGCAGCGAGTCCTGGTCCTTCTGGCCAGGGCGCAATTCCGCCGACGGCGGCCGCGTGATGATGCGCTCGGGGATGATCTCGGCGCCCTGCGCGTTCTTCCAGCGCGCCAGCCGGTACACGAGGGTCTTGGCCACGTCCTTGATCACCGCAAACCCGCCCGCCATGTCGCCGTACAAGGTGCAGTAGCCTGTGGCCATCTCGCTCTTGTTGCCGGTGGTCAGCACGATGGCGCCGAACTTGTTCGACAGCGCCATCAGCAAGACGCCGCGGACGCGGGCCTGGATGTTCTCCTCGGTCGCATCTTCCGCGAGGCCCGCGAACTCCCCGGCCAGGCTCTCGCGGAACGCATCGAACATCTGCGCGATCGGGATCTCGTCGTAACGCACGCCCAGGCGCTGCGCCATCTCGCGTGCGTCGATCCACGAGATGTCGGCGGTGTAGCACGACGGCATCATCACGGTGCGCACCCGCTCGGGCCCGAGCGCATCGACCGCGATCGCCAGCACCAGGGCCGAATCGATGCCGCCCGAAAACCCGATGATCACCCCGTGAAAACCGTTCTTGTCGACATAGTCGCGCACACCCACCACCAGGGCGGCCCAGGCCTGGGCCTCGATC
>JBDSBD010000372.1:0-2874 GCA_039921765.1 Burkholderiaceae bacterium | reverse complement strand
CTGGCGCGCAGCTTCACCTGGGTGCTGCCGGGCGCGGCGACGGCGCGCGGCGCCGGCGCCGGGCAGCTTCCAGGTGAAGCTGCGCGCCAGAAAGTCGGTCGCCGCGATCATCGCCCAGCGGTCCGGGGCGCGCTGCCATTCGAGCGTTTTCAGCAGTGCGCCGACGTCGGAGCTGCGCCCGAGCGCGCGCACCAGCTCGAAGGCGTCGCGCAGCCCGAGGTTCAGGCCCTGGCCGGCCACCGGGTGCAAGGTCTGCGCGGCATTGCCGATGCGCACGGTGCGCCCGTCGGTGAGGCTGCGCTCGGCGCTCAGGCCCAGCGCGAACGACTTCAGCGGCGTGACCGAGGCGATGCGTCCGGCGGCGCGCGGAAAGATCGAGTTGAGCACCGCGACGCGCTGCGCGTCGTCGAGCTCAAGCACCGGATCATCATCGGCCGCGACACACCACACGAGCGCGGCCCCGCCGTCCTTGAGCGGCAGCAGCGCGGCCGGGCCATGGCGCGTGAAGCGCTCGAACGCCACGCCACGCGGGCGCGACGTGGCGCCGGTGGCCTCGAACGCGACCTTGCCAACCCAGGCGGTCTGCCGATAGTCGTGGCGCCACGGCGTGCGCGGGCGCGCTGCGACGGCGTCGCGCACGCGTTCGGTGAACACGCCCCCTTCAGCCACCACGGCCAGGTCGAAACGTTCGGCGATGCCGGCATCGACCTCGACGCCCTGCTCCAGGTTCTTGAGTGCGGCCACCGTCGTCCCGAAACGGTTGCGCAGGCGCTCGGGCTCGGCCGCGGCGGCGTCCATCCAGGCCTGCTGCAGTGGCGCCACGATGGCACCGTAGCCGAGCACCGCGCCGAGCAGCGGCACCGCTTCGTCGGCGGCGCGAATGCTCAGGCACGGCTCGCCGAGCCAGCCCTGCAGCAGCGCCGGCGTGGACGGTGGCTGCTGCGACACCTGGACTTCGAGAATCGGCTGCGCCGAATCGGCCTGCCACGCGCCCAGGCGCTCCAGGATCTGCACGCTGCCCAGCGAGAGCGCGAGGGTGCGCGGATCGGCAGACACATCGCGCGCGGCGGGTCGGGAGTCGAACAGCGTGATGCTCGCGTGCGCCAACGTGCGGGCCGCGTGCAGCGCCAGCGCCAGTCCCACCGGGCCGGCGCCGATCACCGCGATATCGAGCCTGGCGTCGTTCATGGGAGGCAGTCTTTCGAGAGGAAGAAATGGCGGACCCGCAGCGTATTATTCGCCGCACCCGGATCCGGGGCCACCCACGAGGAGAGTTCCGCCATGGCGCTGATGGATTTCATCAAGAAGCAGTTCATCGACATCATCGAGTGGCTGGAGTCCGATGACGGCACGCTCGCCTGGCGCTTTCCGATGGACGATCGCGAGATCCAGCACAGCGCGTCGCTGACGGTGCGCGAGTCGCAGCTGGCCGTGTTCGTCAACGAAGGCAAGGTTGCCGACGTGTTCGGGCCCGGGCGCTACGTGTTGTCCACGGCGACCCTGCCGGTGCTCACCTACCTGAACAACTGGGACAAGCTCTTTCGCAGCCCGTTCAAGAGCGACGTGTATTTTTTCAGCACGCGCCAGCAGGTCGATCAGCGCTGGGGCACGACCCAGCCGGTGACGATCCGCGACCCCGAGTTCGGCGCGGTGCGGCTGCGCGCGTTCGGCAACTACAGCTACCGCGTCGCCGATGCCGGGAACTTCCACACCGAGATCTCGTGCACGCGCGAGATGTACACGGTGGCCGACCTCGACGGCCAGCTGCGCGGCCTGATGCTGCAGCACCTCTCGGACGCGGTGGCGAGCAGCGGCGTGGCCTTCCTCGACCTGGCGGCCAACCAGGTGGAGTTTGCCAAGGCGCTGCTGCTGGCCACCGAGCCAGCGTTCGAGGCGCTTGGCCTGAAGCTCGAATCGGTGACCGTGCAGAACGTCTCGTTGCCCGAAGAGCTGCAGAAGGTCCTCGACCAGAAGATCGGCATGGGCATGGTCGGCCAGGACATGGGCCGATTCATGCAGTACCAGACCGCGCAGGCCATTCCCCGCTTCGCCGAGGGCGCGGGCCAGGGCGGTGGTGTGGTCGGTGATGCGATGGGCCTGGGTGCCGGGGTCGCGCTCGGCCAGGTGATGGCGAGCCAGCTTGCGCAGGGCCTGAGCCCGGCGGTGCAGGCGACCGGCGAGTCGGTCGTGGCCGTGAAGCCCGAGGACGTGATGGCGACGCTCGAGAAGCTCGGCGAACTCAAGGCCAAGGGCGTCCTGACCCAGTTGGAGTTCGACGCGAAGAAAGCGCAATTGCTGAAGAAACTGGTTTGAGCATGGGCGCGGGAGCGCCTTCGCCTGTTTCGGCAGTACGGCCTGCGTCGAGGCTTGCACCCTTCCAATCAGGGGTACTAACCCTTCCCACGTTCAGGGGGGGAAAGGGCAAGGGCGGGGGTGGATGCCCGTCGTACCATGGCCATGCGTGAAATCGATCACACCGTTCGCTGACCGCAGTCAATTTCGATCAACCCTCAGGAGAACATTCATGACCCATTGGAAACTATCGGGAGTCGCGCTTGCGGCTTCGTTGCTGGCAGGAGCGGCTCATGCCGGCCCCTTCATCCTTTCCGGAACCGATGCGGACGATCACGGTTCGGCCACGGCCACGGCCAACGAGGAAGGTTGGCTGTTCATGCAAAAGGCGCTGGAGAACATTGCCCCCGGCGTCACCAACGGCAACAAGACCGTCATCTCGCTGGGCAGTAGTGCCGGTGAAGCCCTGAACGCGGCTACTTCGGCGTTCAACCTGTCGAGCCTGCCAGGCCTGGGATGGTCCTTCGTGTCGATCCCTGACCTGAGCACGATCAGCGCGACTTTCGCGACATCGATCGCCGC
>JBDSBD010000371.1:0-4598 GCA_039921765.1 Burkholderiaceae bacterium | reverse complement strand
ACGGCATCCAACCGCCTGCAGGGTGTCTATGCAGCCACCGACAAACAGTGGAACAGCGCGATCTGGCCTGTGGACGAACACCTCGCCAGAGCCGGGCGGGTCATGGAGATGCTGTCGGAGCACCAGTGCGAGGGCTGGCTCGAGGGCTACCTGCTGACCGGGCGGCACGGTCTTTTCTCATGCTATGAGGCCTTCATCCACATCATCGACTCGATGTTCAACCAGCACGCCAAATGGCTCAAGGTGTGCAACCAGATCCCCTGGCGCGAGCCGATCGCTTCGCTGAACTACCTGCTCACCTCGCACGTCTGGCGGCAGGATCACAACGGCTTCTCGCACCAGGACCCGGGCTTCATCGACCATGTCGCGAGCAAGAAGGCCGATGTGGTGCGGATCTACCTCCCGCCCGACGCGAACTGCCTGCTGTCGGTGGCCGACCACTGTCTGCGCAGCCGCAACTACGTCAACGTCATCATCGCCGGCAAGCAGCCCGCGTGGCAGTGGCTTGACATCGAGGCGGCGGTGCGCCACTGCACCGCCGGTGCGGGCATCTGGGAGTGGGCGGGCACGGGCGACGGTGCGGGCGATCCCGACGTGGTGATGGCCTGCGCGGGCGACGTGCCGACCGTCGAGACGCTCGCAGCCGTGACCCTGTTGCGCAGCTACGTGCCCGACCTGCGCATCCGGGTCGTGAACGTGGTCGATCTGATGGCGCTGCAGCCGCAGTCGCAGCACCCGCATGGTCTGGAAGACGCCGATTTCGACGCGCTGTTCACGACCGACCGGCCGGTGATATTCGCCTTTCATGGCTACCCCGCGCTCATCCACAAGCTGACCTATCGGCGCCGCAACCACGACAATTTTCACGTGCGCGGCTACAACGAGGAAGGCACCACGACGACACCGTTCGACATGGTGGTGCTGAACCACCTCGACCGCTATCAGCTCGCGCTCGACGCGATCCGGCGCACCCCGCGGCTTGCAGGTCAGGTGGAGCAAGCGACCGCGCGCTACTGGACCACGATGCAGCGCCACAAGCTCTACATCGGCGAGCATGGCGACGACATGCCCGAGGTTCTCGACTGGCGCTGGAGCGCGTGAGCATGGCGACCGCGCCCGCTTCGCGAAGAAGCGCGGCTGGTGAGCCGGCGTTGCATGTGCTGGCACTGAACAGTGGTTCCTCGTCGCTCAAGTTCGGCCTGTACCGGGCAGACGCATCGGGTGTCGAGACATTGCTGCATGGAGGCTCCGAGTCGATCGGCGCAGGCAACGGCACATTTCGCGCACGCGACGCTCACGGCAACGTGCTCGCCAGCGAGCCCATGTCGATGGCCAGCCCGAGGGAGGCGATCGAGCGTATTGCGGCGTTGCTTGGCGGGCCCGCAATGCCTGCGCTCGATGTGGTGGGGCACCGCATCGTCCACGGTGGGCCCCGGTTGCGCCAGCACTGCCTGATCGACGCTGCAGTGCTGCGCCATCTCCACGCCGCGACCGCGTTTGCGCCACTGCACACGCCGGCGGGCCTGGAGATCGTCCATCTGGCTCGCGAACAGTTCGCCGATCTGCCGCAGGTGGCGTGCTTCGATACCACGTTCCATGCCGGGATGCCCGAGCGTGCGCGCATCTTTGCGATTCCGGCGGAATTGCGCGAACAAGGCATCGAGCGCTACGGCTTTCATGGGCTGTCGTGCGAATCGATCGTTCGCCAGCTCGGTGGCAACCTGCCGGAACGGCTGCTCATTGCCCACCTCGGCAACGGCGCCAGCATCACTGCCGTGAAGGCTGGCAGGTCGATCGACACCAGCATGGGCCTGACACCCACCGGCGGGGTGATCATGGGCACGCGCAGCGGTGATCTCGACCCGGGTGTGCTGGTCTACCTGATGCGCGAGAAGCAGTTCGATCTGGCGCAGCTTGCCGACATGGTCAACCACCGCGGCGGCCTGCTCGGCATCTCGGGCATCGCCAGTGACATGCGCGAGCTCCACGCTGCCGCAGCGTCGAGCGCAAGTGCGCGCCTGGCCGTCGAGATGTTCTGCTATTCAGTTCGCAAGCAGTTCGGTGCCATGAGCGCGGCGCTCGGAGGCGTCGACGGCATCGTCTTTACCGGCGGGATTGGCGAAAACGATGCATTGGTCCGGGCTGCGATCTGCGATGGCCTGCAATGGGCCGGTGTGCAGCTGGATGACGCCTCGAATCAGGCCGGGCGCAACCCGCTCAGCGAACCGGGATCACGCTGCACGGTGCAGGTGTTCGAGTCACAGGAAGGCGAGCAGATCGCCGCTCACGCGTGGACGTTGTGCCGGGCGCCGCGTGCCTGAATTGCGTCGGCGACCTTACTTGCCCCACGAATCCTTCAAGGCCGTGATGCGGTTGAAGACCGGCCTTGCCGCGGTGTGATCAAGCCGGTCCGCGACGAAGTAGCCGTGGCGCTCGAACTGGAACTTGTCGTCGGCCTTGGCGCTGGCGAGTGACGGTTCGACGAATCCGGTCACCACCTTCTTGCTGTTCGGATTCAGGCTCGCCTTGAAGTCGCGCCCGCCCGCGTCGGGCTGGGCCTCGGTGAAGAGCCGCTCGAACAGCCGCACCTGCGCCGGCAGCGCGTCGTGCACGCCGACCCAGGTGATGGCGCCCTTGACCTTGACTGCATCGGCGCCCGGTGTGCCGCTCTTGGTGTCGGGCACCACGGTGGCGAGCACGGCGGTGATGCGTCCGGCGGCATCCTTCTCGCAGCCGGTGCACTCGACGACCATGCCGTATTTCAGCCGCACCTTGCTGCCCGGCTTCGCAGCGCCCGTGCCGTCGGTGCCCGGTGGGTACAGCCTGAAGAAACCCTTGGGTGGCACTTCGGCAAAGTCGTCGCGCTCGATCCAGACCTCGGGGCCGAGGCCGAAGGTGCGCGTGCCGAGTTCGGGGTGCTGCGGGTGCGCGGGGGCCTGGCAGGGCTCGCGATAGGCGCTGCCGCCAAAAACGTCAGCCCAGTTCGTGAGCTTGAGCCTCAGCGGATCGAGCACCGCCATCGCGCGTGCCGTCTTGCCCTCGAGGTCTTCGCGCAACGCAATGTCCAGGCTTGCGTACTCGGTCCAGCCGCCCGCCTTGCTGGTGCCGGCGCGCTCGCACATCAGGCGGATCGCCGCGGGCGTGTAGCCGCGCCGGCGCAAGCCCGCGATCGTGGGCATGCGCGGGTCGTCCCAGCCGTCAACGATGGCCGAGTCGACCAGTTCGCGCAGCTTGCGCTTGCTGGTGACCATGTAGGTCACGTTCAGGCGTGCGAACTCGTACTGATGCGGGCGCGGCTGCTCGAGCAGTCCGAGCGTGCACAGTGTGTCGAGCAGCCAGTCGTAGAACGGGCGTTGGTCCTCGAACTCGAGCGTGCAGATGCTGTGCGTGATGCCCTCCAACGCGTCCTCGATCGGGTGCGCGAACGTGTACATCGGATAGATGCACCACTGGTTGCCGGTGCTGTGATGCTCGGCGCGCTTGATGCGGTAGAGCGCCGGATCGCGCAGGTTGATGTTCGGGCTCGCCATGTCGATCTTCGCGCGCAGCACCGCGGCGCCGTCGGGCAGCTCGCCGGCGCGCATCGCGCGCAGGCGCGCCAGGTTCTCGGCGGGGGTGCGGTCGCGAAACGGGCTGGCGCTGCCAGGCGTGTTGAAGTCGCCCCGGGCCGCGCGCATCTCGTCGGCGCTTTGTTCATCCACATAGGCGTGGCCGGCCTCGACCAGCGCCTCGGCGGATCGATACATGAAGTCGAAATACTGGCTCGCGTGGTAGAGGTGGCTGGTGTGCACGCCGTTGAAGTCGGCGCTCCAGTCGAAGCCGAGCCAGTGCACCGCGTCGAGGATCGCATCGATGTACTCCTGCTCTTCCTTTTCGGGATTGGTGTCGTCGAAGCGCAGGCGACACACGCCGCCGTACTCGCTCGCCAGGCCGAAGTTCAGGGTGATGCTCTTGGCATGGCCGATGTGCAGGTAGCCGTTCGGCTCGGGCGGAAAGCGCGTCCGGATCTTCGCCGGATCGAGCGGGCCCGCCGCGTGGTGCGCCGCGTCGCCAGGCGTGCCTGCGAAACGGCGCTGTGCATAGGTGCCCGCGGCCAGGTCGCGCTCGATGATGTGGCGCAGGAAATTGCTCGATCTGGGAGGGGTGTCGGCGGCGGAGCTCATGGGCGTGGCGTGGGGCGCGAAGTGCGGTCGATTCTATCGGCGTGTATGGAAGCCCGGCGACCAGCGCGCCGGTGCAGGCTTTGGATGCACCGAATCGCCGGCGTACGCGGCGTGCGTCATGCACGCCGCGTGCTGCACCCCGCGCCACACGCCACACCGTCGCAGATGAAGCGCTACATCGCCTTGAACAGATGCGCGTAGAGCCGGCTTGCCACCAGCCGGTCGGGATGGCCATGCAAGGTCAGCTGCACCTTGCCCGATTCGTCGCGCAGTGCGGTTGCGATCGCGTCGGCGCGCACCACGGTGCCGCGGTGCACCTGCCAGAACAGTGCCGGGTCCAACTGCGGCAGCAACTCGCGCAGCGATTTGCGGATCAGGTGTTCGCGTTGGGCGGTGATGACACGCACGTATTTGTCGGCGGCCTCGAAATACACC
>JBDSBD010000370.1:0-8444 GCA_039921765.1 Burkholderiaceae bacterium | reverse complement strand
GACTTTGCCGCAGACTGGTTCAGACGGAGCGCCACGCTCCGGTGCGGCGAACGGCGGAGCCTCGCGCCGGCTCGCGATCGCCGATGACGAGGGGGGTGGTCAGCGCTGCTGAGCGTCGGCGAGGTGTCTGAGCCAGCGACTGAGCTTGGCCGTTTCTCCCTTGTTCAGCTTCTCGAAGAGATTCTCGTGAAACGCATCGGCGCGCGCCGAGAGTTTCTCGGCGAGTTGCAGCCCGGTGTCGGTGATGAACACCAGGACGCGACGATTGTCTTGCGCGTCCGCGATGCGCTGAACCAGCCCGCCAGCCACCATGCGGTCGATCAGCTTGGTCATGGTCGGCGGATTCATGTTCACGAGCGCCGCCAATTCCCCGATGGGCTGGCCCACTTCGTCGGCGAGCCGTTCCAGCACGCGCCACTGCTCACCAGACGCACCGATCTCGGCGAGCGTCTTGTCCAGCTCGCGCGAGACGCGGCGCTGGGCTTGTTCGAGGAGGTGGGTGAGGTCGAGAGCGCGCATGCCGATTTCCGAGGAACACGCCATTCTATGTTTGGTTGCCGTGGAAAGTATTAGCTCTTACACTGGTTGGCGAGTCGATCACCCAGGGCCTTCCCATGCAAGTTCAAGCCCGCCGGACCGCTCTGCAACGCGACGGGAGGTATGGCGCTGCCTCAGGGACTGTCCGGCATGTAGATTCCAGCCGAAGAGTTCTGTCGCGACGAGGGCAGACGTATTCCGTGGGCCTGTTCGTGCCGACCATGGGAGTGGCCGGCATATGGGGCCCCTCGGGGATCGCGTGCGCCACGCTGGCCGCCGAAGAGGTGAACCGCAACGGTGGCGTGCAGGGCCGTGAACTGGTCCTCGATGTTTTCAATGCGGCTGATGAGCGGCCCGATGTGGCCCAGCAGACGAGTGCGGCCATTTCGCAAGGGCGGATCGAGGCCATCGTCGGCATGCACACGAGCTCGGTGCGGCGTGCCGTCATCGAGGGCGGTGGCGGTCGCGTGCCTTATGTGTACACCGCATTGCACGAGGGGGGCGAGCACACGCCCGGCGTCTACGCCATTGGCGAGACACCTGAACGCCAGCTCAAACCCGTCATCGATCTGTTCGTTGGCGAGCGGCGTGCGATGCGCTGGATGCTCATCGGCAATGACTACGAATGGCCTCGTGTGTCGCACCGGCTGGCACGCCGCTACGTGACGCAGGCCGGCGGCCAGGTGCTGGCCGACCTGTACGTTCCGTTCGGAGCATTCGATCTGAATTTGCTTTTGCAGAAGGTGGAAGACCTTCGGCCGGATGCGCTGTTGTTGTCCCTGGTCGGCCAGGATGCGATCGACTTCAACCGCGCCTTCGGCGCGTCCGGGCTGGATTCTCGAATGCTTCGCCTGTCGTGCGCAGTGGAAGAAAACATGCTGCTTGCGATCGGCGCTTGCAACACGCAAGGCCTGTTCGTCTCGTCCGGATACTTCGGTGCGTTGGGCGACGATGCCAACATGGACTTCAAGGAGCGCTACCACCAGCGCTTTGGCCCGCGTGCCCCGACACTCAATTCACTTGGGCAGTCGAACTATGAAGGCATCCACTTCGCTGCCGCGCTTGCGACCCGGTCGCTGCTGGCGCCCAACGAGCGTCGCGGCATGTTCGGCGGTGTGCGCGGCATCAACTGGCAGGGCAATCAGGCCGTGAAGTATCCGGTCCACCTGGCGCAGGCGGACGGCCACTTCTTCCGCATGCTTCACAGCTTCTGAACCGCGGTGCGAGGCTGCTCGCCCAGGGGCGCAGATCGCGCATCGGAGGAAAGGCTACGCGTTTCCCCGTATTTCGTTAATTTCCATGGAAAGTAATATTCATTTCCTTGGAAATTAATTGGCGCTGAAACAGGGCCGCTTCGGGAGCGCGTGTGGCATTGATTGCATGGATAGTTCTCGCGGCGGTCGTCGTGATCGTTGCCATCGCCTTCCTGCAGCGTTTTTATCGGAAATCGACTCGCGACGTGGCGCTGCTTCGCACCGGCGCCGGCGGCCAGCGGGTGGCGCTCGACGGAGGCTTCTTCGCATTGCCCATCCTGCACCGCGTGGACGAAGTGAGCATGCGTGCTCAGCGCATCGTGGTGGAGCGCAAGTCCGCTGGCGGTCTTCTTACCGAGGACCGCTTGCGCGTCGACACGATCATGGAGTTCCGTGTGCGCGTCGCGCCAGATGCCGGTAGTGTGGCGGCCGCAGTGCAAGCCTTCGGTGCACGCACGCTGCGCTCTGACGATCTGGGTCGAATTCTCGAGGGCCGCTTCATCGACGTTATGCAGAGTCACGCGGCCATGTTCGTGCTTGACGATCTGCATCGCCGGCGCGCTGAGTTCGCGTCTGCCGTGCGTCAGGCCGTGACCGCGGAGCTTGCGGAAGCCGGATTGAAGCTGGAGGCTGTCGCGTTGATCCAGTTCGACCAGACACCGCTCTCGGAGTTGAACGAGAACAACGTGTTCAATGCGGTCGGCATGCGCAAGCTCGCGGAAATCGTCGCCGAGAATCGCAAGCGCCGTGCCGTCACGGAGTCCGATGCCGAGATGGCCGTGGCGCAGACCCGGCTGGCGACCACCAAGCGCCTGATCGAGATCTCGCGCGACGAGCAGGCAGCCCAGATCGCGCAGCAACTGGCACTGGAACAGGCTCGGTCGCAAAGCGAGGCCGAGAAGGCGAGTGCGCGAGAAGCGGCTCAACAGGTGGCCGAGAAGGCGAGGCTGGTTCGGGAACAGGTGCATGCCGCAGCCGAGATCGAGCGCGAGCATGCGCTGGAGCGTGCCCGCATGGAAGGTCAGCTCACGACAGAGCTGCAGCGTGTGTCGCATTCGATCGATCTGGCGCACCGTCAGGAGGCCGAAGCGCAGGCGACGATCGCCAGCGAACGAGCGCGCACCCAACTGGCGCTTGCGCAAGAAGAAGGCCTCGCCGAGCGCGAATTGGCAAGTCAGCGCCGGCATCGAGAACTCGCGCTCGCGCGGACCGCCCAGGACGGGGAGGTCGATGCGATGAAGGTCAAGTCGGCATCGAGCCGCCTTTGGGACACGGCACAAGCCGAGGCGCTCGCGGAGCGCTCACGCGTCGAAACCTCGCAGCTGCGCGCGGCGGCTGAAGTCGAAGCACAGAGCGCACGCATCGCTGCAGACAACCTCCAAAGCGTGGAGCTGATCCGCATGAAGCTGGAGTTGGCACGGCTCGAGATGCTGCCCGCGCTGGCCGAGAAGGTGGCCAAGCCACTCGAGAAGATCGAATCCATCCGCATCAACCATCTCTCGGGGTTTGGTGGAGGCTCCTCCTCGCGCCCCGAGGGAAGCGCGGGGCCGATGGATGCCCTTTATGACATGGCGCTGCAGCTGCCAGTCCTCAAGCGCCTCGGCGAGGCGGTGGGCGCCGACCTGGATCTCAATATTCCCCAGATTGCCCGGGCACAGGCCGACCACGCCCGTGCCGCGGCCGACCACGCCAAGACGCACCCCGCGCCTGGCCAATCCACCCCTTCCTGACCCTCCGAGGATTCACCATGCAAAGCAATCGCAGACAAGTACTTCTCCAGGGCGCGGCCCTCGCATGTGTCGGGACGCTACCGCTGGGCGCTCAGGCGGCCGAGCCGATCAAGTTCGGCAGCCTGCTCGATATATCCGGCAACTTCGACGCCTACGGCAAGCCGATGGACATGGCTGCCGATCTGGCAATCGACGAGATCAACGGGTCCGGCGGCCTGGCGGGTCGGCAGGTGCGAAAGATCGGCTACGACACGCAGTCGAACATGGCGCTCTACACGAAGTTCGCGCAGCAGCTGGTGCGCCAGGACAAGGTCGACGTCGTCATCGGCGGCATTGTGTCGGCCTCCCGGGAAGCGATCCGCCCGCTGTTGAACCGCGAGAAGGTGCTGTACGTGTACACGCCGATGTACGAAGGCGGTGTGTGCGATGGCAACGCGTTCATGACCGGGACCACGCCAGCGCAGCAGGCCGAAGTGTTGGTGCCGTATGCGATGAAGCAATGGGGTAAGAAAGCCTACATCGTGGCCGCGGACTACAACTACGGCCAGTACATGGCAACCTGGTTCCAGAAGTTCCTGAAGGACAACGGTGGCAGCTCGGTCGGGGTCGAGTTCTTTCCGCTCGACGTGGCGGACTTCAACTCCACGATCTCGAAGATCCAGCAAGCCAAGCCCGATTTCGTCATCAGCGCGCTGGTTGGCGGCGCGCATCTGTCGTTCTATCGGCAGTTGGCCGCGGCCGGCATGAAATCCCGGATCCCGATGGCTTCGACCACGCTGGGCGTTGGCAATGAACAGCAGGTCCTCACTCCAGCCGAGGGCGACGGCATTCTGGTGGCCTACAACTATTCGCATGAACTGCAGACACCGGCAAACAAGGCTTTCCTGGCGGCCTGGAGCAAGAAATTCAACGGCAACACCAAGGCCATTCACGAGCTCGCGGTTCTGCACTATCAGGGCATCAAGCTCTGGGCCGAAGGCGTGCGCCGGGCCGGCAACGTCAAGCACGACGATGTGGTGCGGGCCATGGCCGCCAGCCTCTCCATTCAGGGTCCGTCGGGTACCGTCACGGTGGACCCCGCAACCCACCACGTGACGCTCGACATTCACGTGATGGAGATCCGCGGCCAGAAGCTCAACGTGAAGCAGACCTATGCGCAGCGCCCGCCGCGCGAGACGCAGGCTGTGTGCGACCTGCGCAAGACACCCAACGCCAGTGAGCAGCATGAAATCAAGCTCTGACGTGCGGCCCGATCTCATTGTCCATGCGCAGAGCATCGTCCCACGTCGGACTCTGCTGCCAGGGTCGTAATGGATGTTGCACTGGTCGGGCTGTTCGACCTGATCTACACCATCGCCGCGCTGGCGCTCGCCACCGCCGGTCTGGCCCTGGTGTTCGGACTGATGCGTGTCATCAACCTGGCGCACGGCGAGTTCATCGTGCTGGGGAGCTATGCCACCGTCGTGGCGATGCAACTCGGCTGCAACATCTGGCCGGCCATGTTGCTCGTGGCGCCGCTGGTGGTTGGCCTCTACGGCCTGATCGTCGAACGCACGATCATTCAGTGGCTCTATGGCCGGACGATCGACACGATGCTGGCCACATGGGGGTTGTCGCTCGCGACGGTCGGGGGCCTCTCGATGATCTTCGGCACGACGACGACTGGCGTGCCCAATCCGCTGGGCTCGATGGAGATCGGTGCCTACCGCGTGGGTGCTTACGGGCTGTTCGTGATTGCGGTCACCGTGCTGCTGTTCCTGGCTCTGTACGGCGTGCTGCGCTTCACGCGTGGCGGCTTGATCGTGCGTGGTGCCATGCAGTCAGCCGACATCGCCGCAGCGCTCGGCCACTCCCCGAAAACCATCTACATGGTCACGTTCGTGGCGGGCAGCATGATCTCGGGTCTGGCCGGTGGTGTGCTCTCGCCGGTGATCGGACTGACTCCCAACGCGGGCGGGCATTTCATCGCCAAGACCTTCATCACAGTCATCACGGGTGGCGTGTCAGTGGTGGCAGGCAGTGTCGCGGCCAGCACGTTTCTTGGCACGGTTGACAAGGTGTTCGAGTCGCTCGCGACGCCCGTCGTGGGCGAGATCGCGCTGCTGCTCGCTGCCGTGGTTCTGCTGCGGGTGATGCCGGAAGGGATCACATCGCGCTGGTTCAAGGGCGCGGTATGAACCACAGGCCAGGTTCATCCGGGCCGCCGGTGCGGGTCCGATCGCCGCAGTCGTACGGCCGCATTCCGGCCTCTTGGTGGGGCATGTTCCTGGTGATCGGCGCGGCGCTGCTCGTGGCACCGTTAGGTTTCAGCGAGTACACCCTCACCTTGCTGGTCGTCTACGCATTGCTCGCACTCTCGCTTGCTTTCGTGTGGGGTATCAGCGGCATCCTGTGCTTCGGGCAGGGCGCCTTCTATGGACTGGGCGCGTATGCCTATGCCGTGGGTGCCATCAACTTCGGCGAGTCGACCGGCGCCGCGCTGCTGGCGATCGGCTTGAGCGCGGCCTTCGCGCTCGCGCTCGGCGCCATGATGTTCTACGGGCGGATCGGCGATGTGTACCTGGGTGCGATCACGCTGGTTGCGACCTTGGTGCTCTTCAAGTACGCCAACAGCACCGCCGGTTCGGCCTACGTGATTGGCACGGCGCGCCTTGGAGGCTTCAACGGAATCCCCGGCTTTCCGGTGCTGAACGTACCGGGCCGGCCGGACCTGCCGCTGACCGGGCTTGCACTCTATTACGTCGCGGCGGTCGCGCTGCTCGGGGCATGGTGGTTGTGCCGATGGCTCATCGTGACGCCATTCGGGCGACTGCTTGCCGGCATTCGCGAGAACGAGCTGCGGGCCGAACTGTCCGGCTACGATGTCCGCGTCGCGAAGACGCTCGCCTTTGGCATCGGGGGGGCGCTCGCCGGTGCGGCGGGTGTCTTGTTCGCGTGCTGGGCCGAGATCGTCACGCCCGAGGTGTTCTCGCTGGGCGTGTCAGCGGAGGCCATCATCTGGGTGCTGGCGGGAGGACTGGGCACGCTCGCCGGGCCGATGCTGGGTGCCGTGCTGCTGGGCGCACTCAAAGGCGTGCTGGGCGGCCAGCACCTCGTGAACAACGCCGTCGTCATGGGTCTGCTCCTTATCGCCGTGGTGCTGTTCCTGCCTCGCGGTGTGCTGCCGACCATGCAGCGAGCTGCGGCCGCGTTGCGTCGCCGCAGATCGCCAAAGTCGCGGCCGGAGGCGTCCCATGGCGGTTGACATCGTCGTCGAGGCCGTCGATGTGGCCATGAGGTTTGGCGGCGTCAACGCCGTCGATGGCGTGTCGATGCGGCTTGCGCGCAACGAACTGCGTTGTCTGGTCGGCCCCAATGGGGCGGGCAAATCGACGTTCTTCAAGTGCCTGAGCGGCCAGTACGTTCCGACCGAGGGTGAGATCCTCCTGGCGGGAAGCTCCATCGTGGGCGTCGAGAAGCACGAGATCGCGCGTCGCGGCGTCGCGGTGAAGACCCAGGTTCCGAGTCTGATGAACGGACTCACGGTGCACGAGAACCTGTGGCTGGCAGCGCGCGCGGTGCGTTCCCGCAAAGCGGCGGATGTGGCTGCAGCGGTGGGGAGCCTCATCGATACGCTTCGGCTCAACGATGTGGCGGGCCATCTGGTTGGTGTGCTGGCCCACGGGCAACGCCAGATCGTGGAGCTGGGTGTCGTTCTCGCACCCGACCCGTGGCTCGTGCTGCTGGATGAACCCGCCGGCGGCCTGACGCGCGACGAGGTCGACCGCATGGCCGAACTCGTGACCGGACTGACGGCGCGAGCCACTGTCGTCGTTGTCGAGCACGACATGAATTTCGTGCGGGCCATTGCTCATACCGTTACGGTGTTCCATCGGGGTCGGATCCTGACCGAAGGCACCGCAGATGACGTCCTTGCCGATGAGCGGGTACTGGACGTCTATCTGGGCAAACACCGATGAGCCATCCTGCCGTGCATCCATCGTTGGTGGACCTGTCCCCACGAGCGCGGAGCGAGGAGGCGCCAGCACTCGAGGTTCGAGACCTGGTGTCGGGCTATGGGGCAATGACAGTGTTGCGGGATCTCGGTCTCAGGGTCGGCGCGAACGAGATCGTGGGTGTGCTCGGCGCCAACGGAATGGGCAAGACCACGCTGATGAAGACCCTCGCGGGCCTCGTCGCCGTCCGAGCCGGCACGCTGCTTGCACGCGGGCATGATCTTGCGCGGCTGGGCACGCACGAGCGGTCGCGGCTCGGTATCGCCTATGTGCCGCAGGGGCGCGGCATTCTTGCCACGCTGAGTGTTTCAGAGAATCTCCGGATGGCCTGGCACGACGGACCCGAGCCCGAGGAAGCCGCGCTGGCTCGGGTGCTGGGCCTCTTCCCGCGTCTGGAACGCCTGCTCGACCGACCGGGTGGCGCACTGTCGGGCGGCGAGCAGCAGCTGCTCGCGCTGGCTCGGGCGCTGGTGCCCTCGCCCTGGTTGCTGCTGCTCGACGAGCCGACCGAGGGCATCCAGCCGAACATCGTGCACGAGATCGCCCAGACCCTGGTCACGTTGCGCGAAGCCGAGGGCCTGTCGATTCTCGTGGTCGAACAAAACCTGGACTTCATCCTCGATGTGGCCGACCGCGTGCTGCTCCTGGAGAAGGGCTCCATCACGACCGAACTCACGGCTCAGCAGCTGCGCGATCCGCGATCGCTGTCGCGGCTCCTGGGGTTTGGTGTCGGGCGTTCGGCGCGTCGACCCGTCCAATCCGTCGCCGCCGGGCCCGGCCAGGATCGTGGCCCGATGGCCTCGGCCGCGCCGGCACAGACCCCCACCGCCAATCATCCTCATTCCCCGGAAGGCAGACCCATGACCCTACGTCGCCCCAATGTCGACCAGCTTCGCGAGATTGCGGCTGCGCTGCACATGCACCCCACC
>JBDSBD010000369.1:0-5032 GCA_039921765.1 Burkholderiaceae bacterium | reverse complement strand
CTGATCTACAGCCTGGATGGCTGGCGGCGCATGGCTCGCCCGGCGGCGGCGATCGCCTGAACGCTCAGGCCGCGACCGGCTCGGGCACCGACGTGCGGATCAGATGATCGAACGCCCCGAGGGCCGCCTTGGCCCCATCACCGGTGGCGATGATGATCTGCTTGAACGGCACCGTCGTCACGTCGCCCGCTGCAAACACACCCGGCAGCGAGGTCTGGCCACGCGCATCGACAACGATCTCGCCTTGGCGCGACAGCTCCAGCGTGCCCTTGAGCCATTCGGAGTTCGGCACCAGCCCGATCTGCACGAACACACCTTCCAGCTCGACCTGCCTCGATGCACCGCTCGCGCGGTCGGTGTAGCGCAGGCCATTGACCTTTCCGCCCGCGCCGGTGATCTCCGTCGTCTGCGCCTGGGTGTGGATCGCCACATTCGGCAGGCTCCTGAGCTTGCTCATCAGCACCGCGTCGGCGCGCAGCTGGTCGCCGAACTCGAGCAGCGTGACGTGTTCCACGATGCCGGCCAGATCGATCGCGGCCTCGACCCCCGAGTTGCCGCCGCCGATCACGGCGACGCGCTTGCCCTTGAACAGCGGCCCGTCGCAGCTCGGGCAGTACGCCACGCCCTTGTTGCGGTACTCCTTCTCGCCCGGCACACCCACTTCGCGCCAGCGCGCACCGGTCGTCAGGATCACCGCCCTGCTCCTGAGCGTGGCGCCATTCGCCAGCTCGACGCCGATCAAACCGTTCTTGTCGGCCGCGGGCACGAGCTTCTCGGCGCGCTGCAGGTTCAGGATATCGACCCCGTACTGCTTCGCGTGCTGCTCCAGCGCCATCGCAAACTTCTGGCCATCGGTCTCCAGCACCGAGATGAAGTTCTCGATGCCCAGCGTGTCCAGGGTCTGGCCGCCGAAGCGCTCGGCGAGCACACCGGTGCGGATGCCCTTGCGCGCGGCGTATACCGCCGCTGCGGCGCCGGCCGGCCCGCCACCGACGATCAACACGTCGTAGGCCTGTTTGGCGTTGAGCCTGTCCGCATCGCGCGCCGCGGCACCGGTGTCAAGCCTGGCGACGATTCCTTCAACGTCCATGCGCCCCTGCCCGAACAGCTCACCGTTCAGGAAAACCATCGGCACGGCCATGATCTGCCGCTGCGCCACTTCCTGCTGGTACAGACCGCCGTCGATGACGACGCTGTGCACGCGCGGGTTCAGCACCGCCATCAGGTTGAGCGCCTGCACCACGTCCGGGCAGTTGTGGCAGGTCAGCGACATGTAGGTCTCGAAGCGGAAGTCGCCGTCGAGATTCCTGATCTGCTCGACGAGAGCGGGCTCGATCTTCGGCGGATGGCCGCCGACCTGCAGCAGCGCCAGCACCAGCGAGGTGAACTCGTGCCCCATCGGGATCGCCGCGAAACGAATGCGCGGCGCCTCACCGAGGCGGTTCAAGGTGAACGACGGCTTGCGGGCATCCGTGCCGTCGGTCTTCAAGGTGATCTTGTCGCTCAGCGAGATGATGTCCTGCAGCAGGCCATGCATCTCCTGTGCTGCGGCGCCGTCGTCCAGCGACGCCGTGATTTCGAAAGGCAGCTTCACGCGTTCGAGGTAAGCCTTGAGCTGCGCCTTCAGGTTCGGATCCAACATCGTGAAGCTCCTTCTTGATTGAGGACTCGGGCCGGTGCCGAGCCACCCCGAGTGACCGGGGAGCTCAGCGCCCGCCTGACGGGTGATGGCAGCGCGACGCCGCCACCGGATGCACCACCCCTCGTCAGATCTTGCCGACGAGGTCGAGCGACGGGGTCAGCGTGGCGGCGCCTTCGGTCCACTTGGCCGGGCAGACCTCACCCGGGTGCGCCGCGATGTACTGCGCCGCCTTCACCTTGCGCAGCAGTTCGGAGGCAACGCGGCCGATACCGTTGTCATGAACTTCCATGACCTTGATGACGCCCTCGGGGTCGATCACGAACGTGCCGCGCAGCGCCATGCCCTCTTCCTCGACCAGCACCTCGAAGTTGCGTGAGAGCTGTTGCGTCGGGTCGCCGATGAGCGCGTAGTTCACTTTCTTGATCGAATCCGAGGTGTCGTGCCAGGCCTTGTGCGCGAAATGGCTGTCGGTCGAGACGCCGAAAACCTGCACCCCCAGGTCCTTGAATTGCGCATGGTGGTCGGCCAGGTCTTCGAGTTCGGTCGGGCACACGAAGGTGAAGTCGGCCGGATAGAACATCAGCACGGCCCACTTGCCCTTCAGCGTGTCCTGCGTGACGGGAACGAACTTGCCGTTCTGGTAGGCGGTGGCCGAAAAAGGCTTGATGTGGGTGTTGATCAATGACATGGAATTTTTCCTTTGAACAATTGAAGAGAGCGAGGTGTGACGTGTTTATAGGGTTAATACTAACCTATTACATCAAGCTTATCGATTGAGTTCATCTATCTAGTCGATGAAGAAAAGCCGGCGCGTGGCCGGCTTGCGTTGCGCACCGAGCGGGATCGCTACTTCAGATCGCCTGCCAGGCTGGCCAGCGTTTCCGGCGGGATCGTCGTGTGCGCCGGGTAGTTCGTGTGGTCGCAACCGAGCTTGACCACGGCGCCCGCACGCACCGCGTCGCGGGCCGATTTCGGAAATTCGAAACGCACGAAGTGCACCGCGGACGTCTTCTCGTCGGTCTCGCGGTCCAAGTCTTCGTCGGCGATCGCGTGAATGCGCGCGTGTCCCTCGACCTCGACGAACAGGCGATCCTCAACGCCGATCAGGCGCGCCAGCTCGCGCTTGCGTTCGTGCGCGTCGGGGTACTCGATCAGCATCGTCGCCTTCCAGTTGGTGCCCGTCGGCACGAGCGGCTGGTAGGCGTCGATCTCGCTGTTGATGCCGGCCTCATCAAAGATCTTCTCGATGTGCAGCATTTCCTGGATCTGGCGGCGCACCGTCTGCTCGTCCTCGAACTGCACGCTGACATGCTCGCCGAGGAACACGGTGCGCAGGCGGCGGTGTGCGATCACCTCGGGCTTGCCGCTCTTGCGAATCTTGGCGTAGGCCTCGAGCGTCATCAGACTGTCTTTGGTGATGGACATGTTCACTCCAATCCGTATGCGATGCGCACCAGGCTCAGCGGATGCCGGAGCCGGGCCGCCGGCAAGGCGTTCTCCGCCATGCCCTGCGCGATGTGGTGGCCGGCGAGTGCGCAGTCCGAGCTGATGTAGTCGGGTTCGTCCTTGGCCATCGACTTGAACACCGGCTTGCCGATCTTCATCGCGATCTTGTGGAACGCGGTCTTGACGCCATAGGTGCCGGCGTGGCCCGAGCAGCGCTCGACCGTGTTGAGCTGGACGGAGACGGTCTTGCCGATCAGCTTGAAGACCTCTTCGGTCTTCTTGCCGATCTTCTGGACCCGACCGTGGCACGGGACGTGATAGCTGACCTTGCCGAGCGCGGCCTTGAAGTCGAGCCTGAGCAGACCGTCCTTGTGACGCGCCATCAGGTACTCGAACGGGTCGAACATCGCCTCCTGCACGAGCTTGACGTCGGCGTCGTCGGAGAACAGCAGCGGCAGCTCCTGCTTGAACATCAGCGTGCACGACGGGATCGCGGCGAGGATTGCATAGCCCTCGCGGGCGTATTTCGCGAGCACCGGAATGTTCGCTTCCTTGTGTTTCGCCACACCGTCGAGATCGCCGAGTTCGAGCTTGGGCATGCCGCAGCAGCTTTCCTTCTCGACGATCGTGTATTGCACGCCGTTGTGCTCGAGCAGCTTGAGCAGGTCGAAACCGATGCCGGGTTCGTTGTAGTTCACATAGCAGGTCGCGAAAACCGCAACCTTGCCCGGCGTGCGCTCGCCATTCACGACCGGCGCCGTGCTCTTGTCCTTGGCGGCACTCCAGCGGAAACGTTGCGTCGCCAGTTCGGGCAGCCACGCCTCAGGATGCACGTGCAGCGCGCGGTCGAGCAGCTTGCGCACCGGCCGGGTTTTGTTCAGCGCATTGACGGCCTGGACCACGATCGGGATGCCGGCGAACTGTCCGTGCGTGTCGGTCGAGGCCAGCAGCTTCTCGCCCGCGGCGACTTCGCCGTTCTTGAACTTGATGGCCTTCGCGCGCAGCATCGTGTGCGGGAAATCCAGGTTCCACGGGTGCGGCGGCACGTAGGGGCACTTCGTCATGAAGCACAGGTCGCACAGATAGCACTGATCGACGACGCTCCAGAAATCCTTCTTCGCCACGCCATGCACCTCGCCGTCGGCGGTCGCGTCGACCAGATCGAACAGCGTCGGAAACGAATGGCACAGGCTCACGCAGCGCCGGCATCCGTGGCAGATGTCGAAGATGCGCTCCATCTCGGCCTCGCACGACATCTGGTCGTAGAAGTCGGGGTTCTTCCAGTCCACCGGATGCCGGGTAGGAGCTTCGAGGTTGCCTTCGCGAGTCGTCATCGGGGATCCTGGCGGCGGGTCGATCGTAAGAATGAACAGGGGGCACGAAGCCCCCTGTCCGGCGAGCGGTGATGACGTTCAGTCGACCAGTGCGTCGAGCGCCTTCTGGTAGCGGTTGGCGTGCGAGCGCTCGGCCTTGGCCAGCGTCTCGAACCAGTCGGCGATCTCGTCGAACTTTTCGTCCCGCGCGGCCTTGGCCATGCCCGGGTACATGTCGGTGTACTCGTGCGTTTCACCGGCCACGGCGGCCGCCAGGTTCAGACGGCTCGAGCCGATCGGCAGCCCGGTGGCCGGGTCGCCCACCGTTTCGAGGAACTCGAGGTGGCCGTGCGCGTGACCGGTCTCGCCCTCTGCGGTCGAGCGGAACAGCGCTGCCACGTCGTTCTGGCCCTCGATGTCAGCCTTGTTCGCGAAATACAGATAGCGTCGATTGGCCTGGGATTCGCCCGCGAAGGCGTCCTTCAGGTTCTGCTCGGTCTTCGATCCTTTCAAGCCCATGTCGGTCTCCTGGTGAATGAACTGCGACGGCCGCGTAGCGCCCGTGCTGCCGGCCGGCGGCAAGGTGCACGCTACTCCAGCGCGGGCCGTCTGCCAATACAAAGCGCCAATG
>JBDSBD010000368.1:0-3437 GCA_039921765.1 Burkholderiaceae bacterium | reverse complement strand
ACGAGCCGACCGGCAACCTCGACCCCGCCACCGCCGAACGCGTGATCGGACTGCTCGCGCAGCAGGTGCGCGAACAGCGCGCCGCGTGCGTGCTCGTGACGCACTCGAGCACCGCCGCCGCACATGCCGACCGCGTGCTCACGCTCACGGCGAACGGCATGCGCGAGGGCGACACGCGGTGAGCGCCGAGCGCATCGGCAGGCGGGGCCCGCTGGCCTCGAAGCGTGCGCGGTGCAGGAGCAAGGCCGCGTGATCGCCCGGCTGCGCGCGCTCTCGTGGCCACTGGTCTGGTTGCGCCAGCTGTCATGGCCCGAGTTTCGCCACCACCCGTGGCGCCATCTGGCCGCGCTGCTCGCCGTGACCTTGGGTGTGGCCCTTGCGTTCTCGGTCGAGCTGATCAACCGCTCGGCGCTGGACGAGTTCAGCGCTGCGGTGCGCGCGATCGACGGTGATCCCGACTTCGAGCTGCGCGGCAGCGGCGCCGGTTTCGACGAGACGCTGTACGCCAGGGTCGCGGCCGACCCACGCGTCGCACTCGCCAGCCCGGTCATCGAGATCGACACCGCGGGCATCGACCCGCAGGGCAAGCGCGTCGCGCTGAAGCTGCTCGGCATCGACGCGCTGGTTGCGGCCCGGCTTGCGCCGGCGCTGCTGCCGCGGCTGGAGCCGGGCGCGCCGCGCTTCGCGATGCTCGATCCGGGCGCGGTCTTCCTCAATCCGCAGGCACGGCAGCGGCTCGTGGGCCACAGCCACAGCGGTGTCGGTGGCCGCACTGACCGTGGCGACAGCGACAACGCGCCTGCGAGCGAGGCCATGAGCGTGCGCCTGCAGGCGCCCGACGGACCGGTCACGTTGCGCGTGCGCGGCAGCGTCGCGGTCGGCGGGCCGGCGCTTGCGGTGATGGACATCGCCGGTGCGCAGACCCGGTTCGGTTGGCTCGGCCGTCTGAGCCGCATCGGCGTGCGGCTCGCGCCCGGCGCGGACCGCGCGGCGTTGTTGCGCGATCTGGCGTTGCCGCCCGGTGTGCGCGCGGCCGCGCCGGAAGAGGCTGCGCAGCGCGTCTCGGCGCTGTCGCGCGCGTACCGCGTCAACCTGACGGTGCTGGCGCTGGTGGCGCTGTTCACCGGCGCCTTCCTGGTGTTCTCGATCCTCGCGTTGTCGGTGGCGCAACGCCAGCCGCAGTTGGCGCTGCTGGGCGTGCTCGGCCTGGGCGCGCGCGCCCGGCTCGCCCTGGTGCTGCTCGAGTCCGTCGTGCTCGGCGCGGTGGGCAGCGTGCTCGGGTTGCTGCTCGGCACGGCGTTGGCGGCGCTGGCGCTGCGGCTGCTGGCGGGCGATCTGGGCGGCGGCTACTTTCCGGGCGTCGCACCGAGCTTGCAGTTCGACGCCATGGCGGCATTGCTGTACGGGTTGCTCGGCGTGGCCGCGGCGCTGGTCGGCGGCTGGCTGCCGGCGCGCGCCGCGCAGCGGATCGCGCCGGCTCAGGCGCTCAAAGGCCTGGGCAGCCACGCTGCAAGCGCTGCGCCTGGCTGGCTCGGCCCATTGCTGCTGGCCCTCAGCGTGCCGCTCGCGCTGCTGCCGCCGGTGATGCTGATTCCGCTGGCCGCCTATCTGTCAGTGGCCTGCCTGCTGCTCGGCGGCATTGCCTGCGTGCCGGCTGGCGTGGCGCTGCTGCTGGCCCGGGTCCGGCCCGCGCGCAACGCGCTCGCGCAACTCGCGATCGAGCGCGCGCGCGTCGATCGCCACACCGCGACGATTGCGGTCGCCGGCGTGATCGCGAGCCTGAGCCTGGCGGTCGCACTCACCGTGATGGTCGGGAGCTTTCGCGATTCGGTCTCCCAATGGCTCGAGGTACTGTTGCCGGCCGACCTGTACGTGCGCGTGGTCGGTGGCTCGGGTAGCGACACGGTGGCGCTGCCGCCCGCGCTGCTCGCGCGCGCCGCCGCGCTGCCGGGCGTGCTTCGCGTCGAGGGTCAGCGCACGGCCGAGTTGCAGCTCGACCCGACCCGCCCGACCGTGGCCCTGATCGCGCGCCCACTGCCCGACCCGGCTCAGGCCCTGCCGCTGGTGGGCGAACCGATCGCGCTGCCGGCGGGCGCGACCGCGGCCTACGTCAGCGAGGCGGTCGCCAGCCTGTATGGCGCCACGCCGGGCACCACGCTGAACCTGCCGTTGCCGAGCGGCGCCAGCGCACGCGTCTTCGTGCGCGCGGTCTGGCGCGACTACGCACGCCAGTTCGGCGCGGTGGTGCTGGCCCTGCCCGACTACCAGCGCCTGAGTGGCGACATGCATCTCGACAGCCTCGCACTCTGGTTGCGCGCCGGCACCGACCCGGCCGCACTCCAGCAGGGTTTGCGCGAGTTCGCCACGGCCACCGGGTTCGACGCCACACGGCTCGAGTTCGCGTCACCGGGCGAGATCCGCGCGGCCTCGCTGCGCCTCTTCGACCGCAGCTTCGCGGTGACCTACTGGCTGCAGGCGGTGGCGATCGGGATCGGCCTGTTCGGCATCGCCGCGAGCTTTTCGGCCCAGGTGCTGGCGCGGCGCAAGGAGTTCGGGCTGCTCGCACACCTCGGTCTCACGCGTCGCCAGGTGCTGGCCGTGGTCGCGACCGAGGGCGTGGCGTGGAGCGCGGTCGGCGCGCTCCTTGGCCTGCTCCTTGGCCTGGCAGTCAGTGTGGTGCTGGTCAAGGTCGTGAACCCGCAGAGCTTTCACTGGACCATGGAGCTGGCCGTGCCTTGGGCGCGCCTGGCGCTGCTGTGCGCCGCGGTGCTGGCGGCTGGCACCCTGACCGCGTGGCTCGCGGCGCGCGGCGCCGCTGGGCGCAACATGGCCTTGGCGGTCAAGGAAGACTGGTAGTTCGGCCGCGGGCGCCGACCCCGAGACGCGAAGGGAGGGCAGCCTCGTGCTCAACTCCCGTTCCATGTCGCTTCGCCACGCCGCTCCTGCCCTCGGCGCCGCGCTTCTGTTCGGTGCGAGCACCCCTTTCGCCAAGCTCCTGGTGGGCGAGATGTCACCGCTGCTGCTCGCCGGCCTGCTCTACCTGGGCAGCGGCCTGGGACTGGGAGCCTGGCTGCTGGTGCGGCGGGCCCTGGGACACGCCGGCACGGGCGACACCGCGCGCTGGACCATCCCGCGCCGCGACCTGCCCTGGTTGCTTGGCGCCATCGTCGCCGGCGGCATCGCGGGGCCGGCGCTGCTGATGCTGGGCCTGGCACGCACCGACGCCGCGTCGGCATCCCTGCTGCTGAACCTGGAGGGCGTGCTCACCGCCGTCGTGGCCTGGTGGGTGTTCAAGGAGAACGCTGACCGGGCGGTCATCCTCGGCATGCTGGGCATCGTCGCAGGCGGCGTGCTGCTTTCCTGGCCGGCCCGCGGCGCGACGATTGCACCGGGCGCGCTGCTGATCGTCGGCGCCTGTCTTTGCTGGGCCATCGACA
>JBDSBD010000367.1:0-6942 GCA_039921765.1 Burkholderiaceae bacterium | reverse complement strand
CATCAGGCCGAAGGCGGGCACGTCGAAGCCGGCGGCGCGCGCCGCCAGCCCCAGCGCACCCACCAGCAGCGGGTGCGCGAACAGCTTGATCAGCGCGACCGGCAGGTACTCGCGCAGCGGCGTGCGCGTGTGGACATGCTGGCCGGCGCGCCACAGGACCGCGCCGATCGTGAACAGCGCCACCGGCGAGGCCGAGTCGGCGAGCATCTTGACGATTTGCGCCAGCGGCCCCGGCAGCGCCCGGCCGCTGGCTGCCACGCCCGCGCCGAGCGCAATCGCCCACGGCAATGGGTTGGTCAGCGCGCCGCCGAGCGCACGCAGCGCCGAGCCTGCAACCGAAGGCTCGGCCGCGACCCCCGGTGCGTTCACCGGCCCATCGCCATGCTCAACTGGGGTGAGTGCCTCCGCGTCGATGCTCGCGCGGCGCTGCGTGTGGGCCTGCGCGAGTGCCAGACACAGCGTGCTGGTGAAAATCAGATCGACCAGGATCGTGCCGATCACCGGTCCCGCGGCGCGGTTGCCAAGCAGCGCCACCAGCAGCGGCACGCCCATGAATCCGGTGTTCGGAAACGCTGCAACGAGCGCGCCGAACGCCGCGTTCTTCAGGTTCACGCCCCGTGCGCCAGCGCGCCTTTGCAAGGTGAGTGCCACCGTCAACGCCACCAGCAGCAGCGCGCACAGGATGTAGATGCCGATCAGCACCGGGTCGATCAACTGCGCGAACGGCATGCTCGCGCCGAAGTTGAACAGCAGACAAGGCAGCGCGAAGTACAGCACGTAGGCGTTCAGCCCGGGGATGGCGGCCTCGGGCAGCACGCGGCGTTGCACCGCGAGGTAGCCGCACAGCACGAGGGCAAAGAACGGAATGGTGACGGCGAGGATGGTTTGCATCGAGCGGTGTCGTGGGGTGCGGTGAGATGCGGTGAGAAGTGAGTTGTGCCGCCCTGCAGTTGTCGAGCCGATGGCGTGACGCGCGGAGCAGTCAGCACTGCCTGCACGCGCTTGTCTCTGTCGGTGCAGCGAGTATCGCAAGGAGGCCGCGGGCTATGATGGCGCCCTTCTCAACGCCGCCTCTGTCCTCCGCTCCCGTGTCGTCACCTCCCGCCTCGCTCAACCCTGCGCAACTGGAGGCGGTGCATCACCTGGCAGGGCCCTGCCTGGTGCTGGCCGGCGCCGGATCGGGCAAGACGCGTGTCATCACGCACAAGATCGCGCGGCTGCTGCAGGCCGGGTATGAGCCGGCGCAGATCGCCGCGATCACCTTCACCAACAAGGCTGCCGCCGAGATGCGCGAACGTGCCAAGTCGCTGGTCGGGCCGCGCGCCGCCAAGCACCTTGCGATCAGCACCTTCCACTCGCTGTGCGTGCGCATCTTGCGCAGCGAGGGCACGCGCATCGGGCTCAAGGAGCAGTTCAGCATCCTCGATTCCGACGACGTGCTCGCGATCCTGAAGGACGCTGGCGGCAGCAGCGACAACGCGTTGGCGCGGCGCTGGCAGTGGACCATCAGCCTGTGGAAGAACCAGGGCCTGAATGCCGCGCAGGCTGCAACGCTGGCGCAGGACGACGACGAGCGCGTCGCCGCGCGCGTGATGCAGCGCTATGAAGAACGCCTGGCCGCCTACCAGTCGGTCGATTTCGACGACCTGATCGGTCTGCCGCACAAGCTGCTGCTGCGCGACGCCGAGGTGCGCGCCAGGTGGCAGGACACCTTGCGCTATGTGCTCGTTGACGAGTACCAGGACACCAACGCAATCCAGTACGAGATGCTCAAGGCGCTGGTCGATCACCCCGATGCGCGCCGCCGCGGCATGCTCACCGCCGTGGGTGACGACGACCAGAGCATCTACGGCTGGCGTGGCGCCACCCTCGACAACCTGCGCCGCCTGCCGCAGGACTTTCCCGAGCTGAAGGTGATTGCGCTCGAACAGAACTACCGCTCCACCGGCCACATCCTGCGCGCCGCGAACTGCGTGATCGCCAACAACCCGAAGCTCTACGAGAAGAAGCTCTGGAGCGCGCTCGGCGACGGCGAGCCGGTGCAGATCAACGAGTGTGACGGCGAGGAGCACGAGGCCGAGCGCGCGGTGGCGCGCATCCAGGCGTTGCGCGGCGGCGCGGTGACAGGTGCCGCCACCCCGGCACCGAACGCCCGTGTCGAAGTCGAGTTCAAGGACTTCGCGGTGCTGTACCGCGCCAACCACCAGGCGCGTGTGTTCGAGCAGGCGCTGCGCAAGGCAAGCATTCCGTACAAGGTGTCGGGCGGCCAGAGCTTCTTCGATCGCGCCGAGATCAAGGATTTATGTGCCTGGCTGCGCTTGCTCGTCAACAACGACGACGACCCGGCGTTCCTGCGCGCCGTGACCACGCCCAAGCGCGGCATCGGCCATCAGACCCTCACCAGCCTGGCCGAGTTCGCGGCCCAGTGGAAGACCAGCCTGTTCGAGGCGCTCTTCAAGGAGTCGCTCGGCACCGCCTTGAGCGCGCGCGCCGCCGGCTCGCTGCACGAATTCGGGCGCTACGTCAACGACCTCGAATACCGCGCGCGCCAGACCGCCGGGGCCGAGGACGCGAAGGCGCTGCTGCTGGGGTGGTTGAAGGACATCGGTTATGAGGAGCATCTGCATGACGGTGAGGACAGCGAAAAGCTCGCGGCGGCGCGATGGAGCAATGTGCTCGACTTCATCGATTGGGTTGCCAAGCGCTGCGGCGGCGAGATCGACAACGTCGGCGGCGCCACCTTCGAGACCGAGCGCAAGAGCGTGATCGAGGTCGCGCAGACCATCTCGGTGATCATCAGCCTGGCCGAGCGCGGCGATCAACAAAACGTAGTGACGCTCTCCACCTTGCATGCCGCCAAAGGGCTGGAATGGTCGCACGTGGTGCTCGCCGGCATCAACGAAGGCTTGCTGCCGTTCCGCAGCGAAGACGACGAGATGACACCCGAGCGCCTGGAGGAAGAGCGCCGCCTGAGGTACGTGGGCATCACGCGCGCGCGCAGCACGCTCGTTGTCAGCACGCTGCGCCGGCGCAAGCGCGGGCGCAACATCCTGCAGGGCGTGCCGAGCCGCTTCATCGGTGAGATGAAGCTGCACGACGTGGCCGAAAAGGTCGATCCGCGCGAGAAGCTCAAGGCCCTGCGCGCCGCGGCCCAGCAGCGCGCCGACCTCGCCAAGGCGGCCGAGCCGGTGAACGGTGGTGCGCGGGGGTGAGGACACCGAGTTGCGCCGTGGGTCAGCCCCGCCGGATAGCATCGGCCAACGCCAGTGGAGGCCGCGCATGATGCAAGCGAGATCTCGTTCAATCAGATCGGATCGAAGAGCAGCGCATGAGCGCTGCGCCGGGGCGCCACGCCGATTCGCACATGCCACGGGCCGAGAGGCTGCGGTGGTGGTGGCGGCGGCGGCGGCCGAGGGTATCGGGTGACCGGCGCATCGCGCAGCGCATGGCCGTGGCTGATCGCGCTGAGCGCCATCTCCGCGATTGCCGCGACCACTTTCGCTGCGGTGCCCACGCTCGCTGTCGCCGCTGTGCTGTACCTGCTGCTCAAGCCGCTGACCACCGTGCTGATCATCGCCTACGCCTGGCCGCGCGGTGCCGATGTGCCCCGCCAGCGCCGCCTGATCCGCATCGGCCTCGTGCTCTCGCTTGCCGGCGACGTGTTTCTGCTCTGGCCGCGCCAGGGCTTCCTGCCGGGACTGGTGGCGTTCCTGCTCGCGCACCTCGCCTTCATTGCCGCGTTCAGCGTGCCGCTGCGCCTCGGTGCGAAGCCGCTTGTGTTCATCGGCTATGGGGTGGTGGCGACCCCGATTCTCGCGGCCTTGTGGCCTGGCGTTCCGGCGGGGTTGCGCGCGCCGGTGATCGCCTACGTGGTCTGCCTGGCGGCGATGGCGGCGCAGGCCGCGGCGTGGTGGCGCACCAGCGCGAGCCTGGATGCCGCGGACAAGGCGCTCGCGCGCATGGCAGCGCTCGGCGGTGTGCTCTTCATGGTGTCGGACAGCCTGCTCGCGATCAACAAGTTCGCGCTGCCGCTGCCGCTCGCATCGCTCTGGGTCCTGGCGAGCTACTGGCTCGCCCAGTGGTGCATCGCCTCGGCGCTGCGCGCGCGCTGAAGCGGCCCCGCACGCGCCGATGGCTCAGGCCGCGGCGACGATTCCGAAGGCACGTCGTCACAACTCAGTGGCCAGCAAATCGCCACGACGCCTTGACGCCTGCGATCCGCTGAGCGATTGCCAGGAATCGCTGCACCAACTGCTCGGCCGGCAGCTCTCCGTCGGGGCGATACCAGCCCGACACGGCCACGCACGAAGAGGCGACGGCGCGGGAGGCTTCCCGTACATGGGGACACTGGAACGTCTCATCGGCGACCCCTTGCTCGATGATCTCCGTGATCATGCGCTGCTGCTCGTCGCGCTGAGCTATGTGTTTGCGCAACACGGTCTCTTCCATGCTGCGCATCTCGGTCGAGGCAATGAAGGCGTCATCGCGCCGCCACATGTGAAAGCGCAACAAGCACTCGACCACATTGTTGAACCGTCCCAGAGCCGTGCCATCCGACGCCCGGTCGGCGGCGCGGGTATGCGAGAGCATCTGGCCGATACCGATATCGACCAATGCGTCGAGGATCGCCTGCTTGGACTGATAGTGGTGGTACAGGCCCGGCACCGAGAGATGGGCGTGTTGTGCGATCGAACGAATCGAGGTGGCGTGATAGCCATGCATCGCGAAGAGATCGCGTGCCGCGCGCAGCGGTGGCGTCAGTCCGTCGTTCGAGAAGTCGCGCCAGTCCTGAGGGTTCATGGTGGGCTGCTTGATTCTTGTGGCTTGTCTGTGTCGGATTGTGGTTGGACACAGCCGCGGCGGCAGGCGCTTGACGTCGATGCGAGATGCAGCATAGTATGATTGAACGATCGCTCGGTCGGTATGCAAATGGAGAGATCTGTGCGAGTCACCGGCTCGCGATCCGAAGAGCCTGCGAGCGTCGTTGCGGGCATTGATTCAATGTGAACGGCCTCGAACAGGTGGAGGCAAGTTTCATACGCGAAACTGAAAGGGCAAAGCATGACGAACACAGTTGGTTTGAACCGCCGGGACGTGTTGGGCGCGGTTGCCGCGCTGGCTGCGAGCAGCAAACTGGCCTACGCCGCAGACAAGCCGCCGATCAAGATCGGCATCAATGCCGCGATTCAGGTGCAGGCGGGGCGGGACATCGTCGACGGCGCACAACTGGCGGTGGACGAGATCAATGCCAAGGGCGGCGTGCTCGGTCGCAAGTTGACGATGGTGGTGGCCGACGAAACCGACAACCCTGAAAAGGGCGTCAGTGCCATCAAGAAGCTGACGGCCGACGACAAGGTCGATGTCCTGATCGGCGGCTATACCTCGGGCGTCACGCTGGCGGAAATCCCGCACATCCTGCGCTCCAAGACGATTGCGCTGACGGTGGGTGCGGCCTCACCCGCCATCACGGCCGGGGTCAAGAAGAACTACGAACAGAACAAGTACATCTTCCGCACGGGGGTGCTCAATTCGTTGCATCTGGCCGCGGGCACGCTCGATTACATGACCGGCTTCTTGCATGGCAAGCGCGGGATCAGCAAGTTCGCGCTGGTGGGCGAGAGCGCCAAGTGGGTTCAGGACCTGATGCCGTACTTGAAGAAGAACGCGGTCGACAAGGGATTGAACATCGTCATGGACGAGATCTTCGACACCGGCACCACGAACTTTTCGCCGTTGCTGTCCAAGGTGAAGAGCAGCGGTGCCGAGTACATGGTGCTGATCAACTCGCACGCGGCCAGCGACGTGCTGGCCAAGCAGTGGTACGACGCGCGCACGCCGGTTCCCTACGGCGGCATCGACGTGAAGAGCCAGGACACCGACTTCTTCAACCGTGTCGGTGGCAAGTGCATTTCCGAGGTGGCGTTCAACTTCATCGTGCGCGCGCCGATCACCGCGAAGACGATTCCGTTCTTCGATGCGTTCGAGAAACAGTACAAGCGCCAGCCGGTCTACACGGGTTCGGGCGCCTACGACACGGTGTACGCCTACGCGGATTCGGTGGCGCGCGCCGGCTCGATGGATAACGACGCGATCATCAAGGCGCTCGAGAAGATCGACATGGTGACGACGACCGGTCGCATGCAACTCGACGACGCGCACGACCTGAAGGCCGGCAAGGGCCTGGTCCAGTTGCTGTTCGCGCAGTGGCAGCAGGATGGCAAGCGAGCCATCATCTGGCCGGAGGGCGCAAAGACCGGTGAGTACATCAACCCTCCCTGGATGGCGTAAGCGGAAGCCGAACGATGATTGGTGAAATCGTCGTCTATGGCGCCGTCACCAGCGCCATATACGCCTTGCTGGCCATCGGCTTCGCACTGGTCTTTGGCGTCGCGCGGATCCTGAACCTCGGGCACGGCGCCTTCTACATGCTTGGCGCCTACTTTGCGTACCTGTTCGCGGTCTTGCTCGGGTTGCCCTTGTTCGTCGCCGCCGCACTGGCGATCGTCGCCACCGCCGGGCTTGGCTGGGCGCTGGAGCGCTGGCTGATCCGTCCGCACCGGGCGACGTCGATGGCAGTGCTGATGGTGACGCTGGCGTTCTTGCTGGTCGTGCAGCAAGTGGTCCTCGTCACCTTCGGTTCCGAAGTCATCAACGTGCCGGCGTTTGCCGAGAAGAAGTACACCGTGCTGGGCGCCGCGGACGGAGGTCAGCAGTTGCTGACGGTGGCCGTGGCCGCTGCCTCACTCGCGCTGTTGTGGGCCTTGTTGCGACACACGCGCCTGGGTGCGGCCATCCTTGCCTTGTCGCAGGACCCCTTGGCAGCGCAATACGTGGGCATCCCGATCCACCGGATTTCCGGCGTGGTGCTGGCACTGTCGGCGGCATTCGCAGCGCTCGCCGGCGTCATGGCAGGTCCGTTCCTGTCATCGTCGCCGTTCATGG
>JBDSBD010000366.1:0-7903 GCA_039921765.1 Burkholderiaceae bacterium | reverse complement strand
CATTGCGGTGTGCTGCCGGCGCACCTGCTGCCGGGCATGGCGCGCGCGCAGATGGCGCGCGACGCGGTCATGGCCGATCAGGTTCGCCGCCACGCCGGGCGCGGCGTCGTGCTGCTGGCCGGAAATGGCCACGTTCGGCGCGACCTGGGGGTGCCGCGATGGCTGGCCGATATTGCGCCCGAGCGCGTGTTGACGGTCGGCTTTGTCGAAGAAGGCGATGCCCAGAGTCGTGTACCGCAGTCGGCCCAGCGCTTCGACGCGGTCGTCGTGGCGCCGCGTGCGACGCGTAATGACCCGTGCGAACGGTTGCGCACGCTGAAGCCGCATGCGTCGCCATCGCGCGCCGCAGACTGACGGTCGCGCAGCCGGCACCCAGCGCTCGGGCCGCGCTCGATGCGCCGGCGCGGCGGCGGGTGTGGCCAAGCCTCATCGGCTGACTCCGTTGGCAGACCCTGTTTGTCGAGCGCCCGCGCGCGCGAGGTAGCATCCGTTGACACCCGCCGGTCACTGGCGGACGATCGGGATGAGCAAACGCTGGCGGCAACAGGCCGAGCCAGCCCATGGAGGTGTTGGACATGATGAACAGTTTTGGCGCCAAGGCGCAACTCAAGGTCGGCGACAAGTCGTACGAAATCTACCGCCTGGATGCAGTGCCCGGCTCCAAGCGCCTCCCCTACAGCCTCAAGGTGCTGCTCGAGAACCTGCTGCGCAACGAGAACGGAACCCTGGTCACGGCCGACCAGGTGCGCGCGGTCGCGCAGTGGGACCCGGCGGCGGCCCACGGTGCCGAAGTCCAGTACTCACCCGCGCGCGTATTGCTCCAGGACTTCACCGGCGTGCCGTGCGTGGTCGATCTGGTCGCCATGCGCGACGCGATGGCCTCGTTCAAGGGTGACCCGCAAAAGATCAACCCGCTCATCCCGTCCGAACTCGTCATCGACCACTCGGTGATCGCCGATGCGTTCGGCAGCGCGAGCGCCTTCGGCATCAATGCCGACCTCGAGTTCTCGCGCAACCAGGAACGCTATCAACTGCTGCGCTGGGCTCAACAGGCGTTCGACGACTTCCTTGTGGTCCCGCCCGATACCGGGATCTGCCACCAGGTGAACCTCGAGTACCTGTCGCGTGTCGTGTTCACGCGCGAGCACGGCGGGGTCACCCAGGCCTACCCCGACACCCTCGTCGGCACCGATTCGCACACGCCGATGGTGAACGGGCTCGGCGTCCTGGGCTGGGGTGTCGGTGGCATCGAGGCCGAGGCCGCGATGCTCGGCCAGCCGATGAGCATGCTGGTACCGCAGGTGCTGGGGGTCAAGCTGACCGGGCGATTGCGCGAGGGGGCCACCGCGACCGACCTGGTCCTCACCGTGGCCCAACTGCTGCGACAGACCGGTGTGGTTGGCAAGTTCGTCGAGTTCTACGGCCCCGGTGTCACCCACATCCCGCTGGCCAACCGCGCCACGCTCGGCAACATGAGCCCCGAGTACGGCTCCACTTGCGCCATCTTTCCGATCGACAACGAAACCCTCAGCTACCTTCGGCTCACCGGACGACCCGAGACGCAGGTCGCGCTCGTCGAGGCCTATGCGAAGGCGCAGGGGCTCTGGCACGATGCGGCGCACGAAGCCGATTACTCGCAGACCCTCGAGCTCGACCTGGGCAGTGTCGAGCCGTCGATCGCCGGCCCGAAGCGCCCGCAGGACCGGATTGCGCTGAGCAAGGCGAGAAAGGTCATCAGCGCGATTCTGACCGAGGGCTCCAAGGCGCCGAGCAAGCTCGCCGGCCTCGACAAGGCTTCGGCCGAGTCGTTCCCGGCGAGCGACCCGATCGCGATCGGCTCGGAGAGCAAGAACTCGGCCCCGATCGATCGCTCCGTCAAGCAGCCCGAGGTTCCCTGGCTGTCCGACCCGGTCTCCATCACACTGGCCGACGGAACCCGCACCAGCGTCGACAACGGCCACGTCGTGATTGCCGCCATCACGTCGTGCACGAACACGTCCAACCCCGAGGTGATGATCGGCGCCGGCCTGATGGCGAAGAAGGCGGTCGAACTCGGCTTGCGCTCCAAGCCCTGGGTGAAGACCACGCTGGCACCGGGCTCGCGGGTCGTGACCGATTACTACGAGAAGGCCGGGCTCACCCCCTTCATGAACAAGCTCGGCTCCAACTTGGTCGGCTACGGCTGCACCACCTGCATCGGCAACTCGGGCCCGCTGATCCCGCAGGTGGCGGCGGCGGTGGATCAGAAGCACCTGAACGTGAGCGCGGTGCTTTCGGGCAACCGCAACTTCGAGGGGCGCATTCATCCTCAGACACAGATGAACTTTCTCGCGTCACCGCCGCTGGTGATCGCCTATGCGCTCGCCGGCACCATGAACATCGACCTTCTGACCGATTCGCTCGGCAAAGGATCGAACGGCCAGGATGTCTACCTGCGCGACATCTGGCCGACCGGCAAGGAAGTTCAGGACGTCGTCGGCAAGGTCGTGCAGGCCAAGATGTTTTCGGCCGGCTACGCGAACGTGTTCGACGGTGACCACAACTGGCAGGGCCTCGAGATCCCCACCGCGGACATGTTCGCGTGGGACAACACCTCGACCTACGTGCGCAGGCCGCCGTACTTCGACGGCATGCCGCGCGAGCCCGAGGCGTTGCGCAACATCACCGGTGCGCGCGTGCTCGCATTGCTCGGTGACTCGGTGACCACCGACCATATCTCGCCTGCCGGCAACATCAAGCGCGATTCGCCCGCCGGGGTCTGGTTGATGGAGCAGGGTGTCAAGCCGGGCGACTTCAACTCCTACGGGTCGAGGCGCGGCAACCACGAGGTGATGATCCGCGGCACCTTCGCGAACATCCGGTTGAAGAACCTGCTCGTGCCTGGGGTCGAGGGTGGCTTCACCCGCCACCTCCCGGATGGCGAGCAACTCAGCATCTTCGATGCGTCGCGCAAGTACATCGATGCCGGCGTTCCGCTGATGGTGATCGCCGGTGCCGAGTACGGCTCGGGCTCCTCGCGGGACTGGGCCGCGAAGGGCACGTTGCTGCTCGGCGTGAAGGCCGTGTTGGCGACCTCGTTCGAGCGCATCCACCGCTCGAACCTGATCGGCATGGGCGTGCTGCCGCTGCAGTTCCTGCCCGGCCACAGCGCGGACAGCCTTGGCCTCAGCGGTGAAGAGGTTTTCTCGATCACCGGGCTGGAGGGGGTTCCGAAGATTCCCGAGCGGGTCACCGTCTCTTACGTCCAGGGCGACCAGACCGGCCACTTCGAAGCCGCAGTGCGCATCGACACCCCTGCCGAGGCCGCCTACTTCCAGCACGGCGGGATCCTGCAGTACGTGCTGCGGCAATTGCTGGCGACCTGATTTTTCCGCGTCAGGTCCAGCGTGAGCCGCTTCTGCTTTGCGCTGACGCTGGCACTCGCGCTGGCCGCGCCTTCGGCGTTTGGCTGGAGCAACCACAGCCCTCCAACGTATCGGGCGCTGGAGCAGATGCCGGAGATCGTCCACGCAGCCGCCGTGACCGTGGAACCGCTCGCCGCGTTCCTGAAGGCCGAAGAAAAAGCGCTGCAAGCGCTGCTGGCAAGCCAGGAAACCTGGGCCGCCGCGAATCTGGCGAATTACCCGCCGCGTCCGGGCGCCCTGGCCTTTGTCGCGAATGCGGATCGGTCCGACGCGGCGCGCCAGCTGGCTTTCTTGCGCGCGTTGCGGGTGGCGCCCGACAGCAAGTTCGCGCTGTACCTGCAACCCGACCCGCGCCACGGTCCCCACGGCACGCCGATCGCTTACTCGGCTGTCAACACGCTGCCCGAGCAACCCGATTCGGACCGCGTCTTCATCGGGCTGAAGCCGGGCGACCAGGTCGCACCATTGGCCGTGATTGCTTCGGCTGCCGATGAACCTGACTACGGCCTGGACATCAACCTGTGGCAGGACAGTCCGTCCGAGTGGGGCAAGGTCTATGGTTTTGGCAAGCTGCCGTTTGGCAATCCGGCCCTGTACTTTTCGACCCAGGCACCGTTTCACATGGGGTTCTTTCATGAGAACCGCATCCTCTACATCGCCGCGCCATTCATCGAGCGCACTTTCCCGCTGCTGCGCGCGCACCAGTTCTCGTCGCTGGCGGCCCTGGCATTTCGTACCGGCCACCCGTACTGGGGCTGGCGCTTTGCCGGACTGTCGCTGCACTACCTGCAGGATCTGACGCAGCCCTATCACGCCAGTCTGGCGCCCGGCAACTCCACCGCGAAGCTGCTGTGGATCAACGCGCTGGCGATGATGGGCATGAGCGGCCAGAAGGACGCGATGATCGTGCTGCTCTCCAACCGCCATCTGGCGCTGGAGAAGTATCAGCATGAGCTGATGCACAACGCCGCGCTCAGCCGCAGCGACACGCCGATTGAAGAGGCCTTGCACGACGCCACCAGAGACAGCCGCTATCCGGCCTGGAGTGATCGGTACCTGCGTGATGTGGTGTCGGCACAGTCGTGGGCCGAGGCGCCGGAATTGACCCGGACCCTGATGGCCACGCTGCCCGCGCGCTACGTCTCGGACCCGTCCTTCGATTTTGGCGTCAAGGAGTCTGGCATCAACCTGGTGCGTGAACTTGTGTCGCAGGACGCGGCCAAGCGCGCCCGACTCGATCGGGCGCTCACGGAGCTGCTGGGCAACTTGGGTGCCCACAGCCGGAATGCGCTTCGCGGCATCCTGAAGGACAACCCGCCGTAGTCGCCTGCCTTCAGCGGACGAACCGTCTGATTCTTCGAGCCGTCGTCAGCGCCATTCGCAAAAGTCGATTCACGACCGCACAGCGGGCGCCGCTTCCCAGACATTCCTCGAGCGGCCGCCGAGCCGTTCGAGAGGGCCCGGTCGGTCAAGGTTCTCCTGGAGGTGGAGGGGGCCGATCAGGCCGACAAGGCCGTCATCTCGCGGTACAGGTCGGCCTTGCCCTCGAAGCCGATCCCGGGCCGGTCGGGCAGCGTGACAAAACTATTCTCGACTTTCACGCCGTCGGGGAAGCCGCCGAAGGGCTGGAACAGGTCGGGGTAGGACTCGTTGCCGCCCAGACCCAGGCCGGCGGCGATGTTCAGCGACATCTGATGGCCCCCGTGCGGGATGCAGCGGCTGGCCGACCAGCCATGCTCCTTCAGCATGTCCAGGGTTCGCAGGTACTCGACCAGGCCATAGCTCAGCGCGCAATCGAACTGCAGCCAGTCGCGGTCGGGACGCATGCCGCCGTAACGGATCAGGTTGCGCGCGTCCTGCATCGAGAACAGGTTTTCGCCCGTGGCCATCGGATTCCTGTAGTAGTTTCGAAGCGTGGCCTGCAACTCGAAGTCGAGCGGGTCGCCCGGCTCTTCGTACCAGAACAGGTCGTACCGGGACAAGGCCTTGGCATAGGCAATGGCGGTGTCGAGATCAAAGCGCCCGTTGGCGTCGACGCACAACTTCTGGCCGTCCTGCAGCACCTCCATGATCGAATCGATGCGGCGAAGATCCTCGTCGAGGGAGGCGCCGCCGATCTTTTTCTTCACGACCGTGTAGCCACGATCGATGTAGCTGCGCATCTCGTCCTTGAGCTTGTCGTGATCCTGGCCGGGGTAGTAGTAGCCGCCTGCGGCGTAGACGAAGATCTTGCGGTTCGGCTTGCCGTCACCGTAGCGGTCGGCGAGCAGCTGGAACAGGGGTTTACCTTCGATCTTCGCCACAGCGTCCCACACGGCCATGTCGATCGTGCCGATTGCGACCGAGCGCTCACCATGCCCGCCGGGCTTCTCGTTGGTGAACAGCGTGGCCCAGATCTTGTGCGGGTCGAGGTTGTCGCCGCTGGCGTCGATCAGCGAATCGGGTCGGGCTGCCATGAGGCGCGGGATGAAGCGCTCGCGCATCAGCTTGCCCTGGCCATAGCGGCCGTTGGAGTTGAAGCCGTAGCCCACCACCGGCTTGCCATCGCGGATCACGTCGGTGACGACAGCCACCAGGCTCAACGTCATCTTGCTGAAGTCGATGTAGGCATTGCGGATGGGGGAACCGATGGGGATGGTTTTCTCGCGGATTTCGACGATCTTCATGGTGGTCTCGAATGGGATTCGTGGATGACGGCGGACCGAATGATCGGCTCGACTTGATTGAATCGCCGACTATGATGCGTCCACCTTCAAAAAAGCGCGAAAGGGAAGATCCATGGCTTACACGCTCACTCAGGCTCGCGGGCTGCTCACCCAGGCCGAACTCGAATTGTTCGACCAGAGTCGGGCCGAGCCGGTCAAGGCGTTGACCGCGGCGCGCTTGCGCGGCAAGCTGGCGCGCGCGCGAAAGCTGCGTGACAAGTACCGCGACCTGTATCGACGTCAGTCGGTGGCCACGCGCAAGGCGCCGGTCGAACGCCGTTCCGGTGCCGGCGTCGACAATGAGCGCACGCAGCGCAAGGCCGTCGTGTTCGAGGAAGTGCTCGGCCGTTTCGAGGCGCGTCTTCAGCTGCTGGACGCGAGGGCTGCGCGCGAAGCCGCGCGCAAGCCGGCCGCAGTGAAGCGGGCGACGTCGGCGCGCAAGAACGCCGCCGGGGCGGCCCGACCCACATCGATCAAGAAGGCCGTCAAACGCGCCGTGAAGCTGAAGAGCAAGGAACCGAAGTTCCCGCTCGCGGACCTGCATTCGACCCAGGTTCCGTCGGTGACGGCACCCCTTGACGTCACTGCCAAGACCGAGCGACTCAACCCGCTGAAAAAGAAGGCAGGCAACGTGGCGATCCACGCGCACGCGTCGGCGCGCGGCCGGCGCGGGCAGGCCAGGCGCGACAGCCGCTGAACGGCGCGGCCTGTGGGCTGCCGGGCTTGAGGGTCGGCGGCCGAGCCACCGAGGTGCACGGCAACCGCAGGATCGGGCGGGCTTGTCCAGATGCGGTGGCGTTTCGCTCGATTGCCACCGACCCCCTTGTCGGGTCAACCCCTGCATGTGGGTGCCGGTGGTGTTCGTGGATGTGCGATCCGTGTCGAGGGTGACGGGTGCTGCGGCGCCTCGTCGAGGACGACTCTCGGGTGCGGTAGTCAGGTGCGGAACAGCCGCGGGTTCTTGTCGACCAGCCGATCGGTCCAGTCGTCGATGAAGGAACGGCGCTCGCGCTTCAGGTGCCACCAGCCGAAGCCGCTGATGACTGCCGCACCCAGGGTATCGACGATCAGGTCCCACATCGTGTCGGTCAGTCCCGACGGATCGCCGAGCATCGGCTTTTGCATCTGCATGCCCAGCAGCTGGTCGGCCGCGAACTCGAGGATCTCCCACAACGTGCCGGCCGTCACCGCGAAGGCGAAGGCGAACAATGCGACGAAGCCGGCGCGCATGCGCATGTCGATGCGCCGGTTCTCGTTAAGCATGTACACCAGCAGGAAACCGAGAATTCCCAGCAGCAGGCCGGAAACGCTGTGCAACGCGACATCCCACCACCAGAAGCGCTCGTAGTAGCTGTGAAACTCTCCGAGGAACAGCGCGGCGAACACGAACAGGATCGCCAGCAGTTCGTACTCGGCCGGGAAGCGCACCGGCAGACGATTGCCGAGCCACAGCGGCGCGCTGGTGAGGGCCATGATGGCCAGCAGCCACACGCCGCTCACCCACGACCCCTGCACCAGCAGCGCGACCAGCTGCACGGCCATGATGATCTGCAACACCAGCACAATGCCCACGCGCAGACGGGCAGCAGCGCGGTGGCGCGTGGAGAGCGGTGGCTCCGTGAGCATGGCTATCGCGCTGCAGACCAGGCCGGCAACACCACAGCGGCGGCGATCGGCGTGAGGGCCGCCGATTGCAGGAACGCGGCGACGAACTGCGGCATCCGCGCGCTAGGCATCGGCTCCGAGGGGTTCGCCGGCTGCTCGGTGCACACCACCTGGCGCCGCCGGGACATC
>JBDSBD010000365.1:0-4283 GCA_039921765.1 Burkholderiaceae bacterium | reverse complement strand
AACCCAGCTCGACACCCGCCAGGAGGCGCGGCGTCAGATCGGCTTTGCCGATCAGATTTTCATCAGCAAGACCGATCTGGTAGACGAAGCCAGCGCCGAGGAGCTGATCCACCGCATCAAGCACATGAACCCGCGCGCGCCGCAGCGCAAGGTCCACTTCGGCGAGGTGCCGCTGGCCGAGGTGTTCGATCTGCGGGGCTTCAACCTGAACGCCAAGCTCGACATCGATCCCGAATTCCTGAAGGCCGAGGACCACGAGCACCATGACCACGACCACGAGCATGGCGAGCACTGCGACCATCCACATCACCATGCCCACGACGATGACGTGAAGTCGTTCGTGTTCCGCTCCGACAAGGCCCTGAGCCCGGCCAAGCTCGAGGATTTCCTCGGTGCGATCGTCCAGGTCTACGGGCCGAAGATGCTGCGCTACAAAGGCGTTCTCAACATGAAGGGGAGCGATCGCAAGGTGATCTTTCAGGGCGTGCACCAGATGATGGGCAGCGACCTGGGCCCCAAGTGGGCGCCGGGCGAGAAGAAGACCAGCAAGATGGTGTTCATCGGCGTGGATCTGCCCAGGGACATCTTCCTGCAGGGACTGGAGCAGTGCCTCGCCTGAACCGCTGGAGCGCAGTCGCTTTGAAACTGCGCAACGCAAGCGCCCCGAACTCGCGCCCGCACTGGACAACAAGTGCAAGGGGTGCCCGTTTCGGCGCGGGTCGCCGCGGTTGTGCCGTTGCGCGGGCACTTCGCAGCAGATCGAGCCTGTCCATCGATGCGCCGGTGCTGCACAGCACGTAGGTACGTGGCGATCTCGGCGCTGCGGGCGCCGCAAGCCCGTCGTCGCACGGCATGGATCCAGGCGCCCCGCGGGGCGGCCTGCGCGAGGAAAAATGTTGTCGGCGCACGGCATGACAACGCCGCTACAATCCGCGGCGACCAAAAAACCGCGGCGCCCATGCGCCCCCTTGAGCAAAGGGTATAACCGTCGAGACGCGAGGAGAGTTCCGTGAGCAAGACATCGGCCCCAAAGACGCCCGCCAGGAAGACCGCTACGGCGAAGTCGACTCTGGCGGCGAAGAAGGCGGCCCACAGCGCGACACCCGCCAAGAAGCACGCCGCCCCGGCCAGCAAACCAGCAACCAAGAAGGCGCTGCCCGTCAAGGCCAAAGCGCCGACCGCCACGAAGCACGCAACGTCCAAGCCGGCCCCGATCGCGCCGCACCCGAAGAAGCCGGTGACGGCACACGCACCCAAGCCAGCGCCCACCCCGGCAAACCCGAAGGCCTCGAAGCCCGCGGCGTCGGTCGCGGCCAAGGCCGGCACCCCCGCGCCCGCCCCGGCCCGCCGAAAAACGCCGCGCCCGGTTGCCAACAAATATGCCGCGCAGCCGGTGGCTCCGTTGCCGCTGCCCACGTCGCGATTCGCCGACCGGTTTGCGCCGCCCAGACCACCCACCCGAGAGATGAACAAACTGGAACACGATGCCCCGCACCAGGCCCTGAAGGCCGATCCGAAACTTGCCAACGCATGGAAGACCAAGACCGGCCGCGAATTGAGCGAGCCTGAAGTGCTGGCCATGCCCGACTCGGAATACATGAACGACCGGCAGATCGAGTTCTTCCGCGTCAAGCTGCAGCAGCTCAAGGACGAAATGCTCAGCAATGCCGAGGAAACCACCGAGAACCTGCGCGAGGACAGCTCCATCGTCCCCGACCCCGCCGACCGCGCCACGATCGAGGAAGAGCACGCGCTCGAACTGCGCACACGCGACCGCGAGCTCAAGTTGCTGAAGAAGATATCGCAATCGCTGGTGCGCCTGGACTCGGGCGACTACGGCTTTTGTGATGAAACCGGCGAAGCGATCGGCCTCGGGCGCCTGATCGCGCGACCGACCGCTACACTGTCCCTTGAAGCGCAGCAGCGGCGCGAACTCAAGCAAAAGATGTTCGGCGACTGAAATTCCGCTGCGCGCCACCCCAGCTGCCCGAGATGTCGGAATCCAAAGACACGACGAGTTTTTTTCGCAAGGTCGTCAAGTTCGTGGCCAACCCGTCCACGGAGTGGGCGGATTTGGGTGTGCCCGATGAAGAGGCGCGCGAGACCGAGTTTGCCAAGGGCGAGCTCAAGGCGATGATCGAGCGCAAGCGGCGCAACGACTTCGTCCGCAAGCGCGAGTTCGACATGCTGCGCAAGGTGCGCCGTGAAGGCCTGACCAGCGAACAGCTGGCGGCGCTGGGAGGCGGCTCGTCGTCGCGCATCGATGACTCCGAGGTGCGCAGCGTCGACAGCGGCGCCCGGCCCGAATCCGGCGTCAAGGCCAAGATCGACGAGATCGAGCAGCAGATGGTCGGCGACCATTACGCCAGTCCACCCTCGCCACCGCGACGCGCCCCCGAGTTCTACAACGCCGCCACCGAACCGGTGCCCCTGGACATGAAGGCCGCGCCGCGCCGGACCGAACCGGCGCCGCTGAACGGCGGCCGGATCGATGCTGCGGTTTCCGAGCGCGATCTCCTGCCCGTCACCGGCGCGGGCGCGGTGATGGGCGCGGGCGTGTCGCCGCTGTCGCCGCTCCAGCTGGACGCCGCTGCAGGTGACTTCGCCACCCCCTTTGCGGGCGACGTGAGCGAGGTTACCCACGACCCTGAACTCGACGAAGCGGTGATCGCGTTCGCCAACGCTGATTTCGAGCAATGTGAGCAGTCGCTCCTGTCGCTCACTTCGTCGAACGGCGCGCGCGCCCAGCATGCTGAAACCTGGCTGGTCCTGTTCGATCTGTACCGCGCGATTGGTCAGCAGCACAAGTTCGAGAGCCTGGCGCTCGACTATGCGCAGCAGTTCGGTTGGTCGGCGCCGCAGTGGTATTCGCTGCCCAAGCTGGTGGCCGAGGCCGCAAGCAGCGAGCGGCGCCCGCGCGGCGGGCGCATCGACGGTCAGGTCGGCTGGGTCTGCCCCGAGCATGTGGACACCGAAGCGGTGGCCAAGCTCGCATCGATATCACTGCAGATGCCCTTGCCCTGGGTGTTCGACTGGGGCGCACTGCGCAGCATCGACGCCGAGGCCTGCAGTCGGCTGTCCGAGGTCTTTCGCAGCTGGATCACTCAGGATCTGGACATGCGCTGGCTCGACGGCGAGCACCTTTTCGCCGTGCTTCACGAAGCCGCACCGACCGGCGTACGCGATGCCGATCCTGCGTACTGGCAGGTTCGGCTCGACGCCTTGCGCATGGCCAACCGCCCGGACCAGTTCGACGAGGCTGCGATCGACTACTGCGTGACCTATGAAGTCTCGCCGCCCTCGTGGGAGCCGGCGCGCTGCATCGTGCGCGTCAGCGGGTCGGGGCCCAGCACCTCCGCGCCATCGATGTCGGCCGTCAGCGAGGTGTCGACGAGCTTCCTCGAGTCGCGTCTCACTGAAGACACGAATCTGGTGCAGGTGGCCACGGTCGAGCTGTCGGGCCAGCTGGTCGGCGACATCGGCCCCACTCTCAAGCGCATGGACGCCGAGCTCGGCATCGCGAGCATCGTCAACGTGTCGTGCGCCAAGCTGATTCGCGTCGACTTCATTGCCGCCGGCGACCTGTTGAACTGGGTTCTGGCGCGGCGCGGCGAGAACCGCAGCGTCAGTTTCATCGAGTCGCACCGCATGGTCGCGCTCTTCTTCGGCGCGATGGGAATCAACGAGCACGCCAAGGTGAAGGTGCGCACCGTCTAGCAGAGCCTGACGCGGCGCGCGCGAGCGCGAGTCCGCACGAACCTCGGCCAGGAGGCTCGTCGAATCTCGTTGGACACATCGCACACCTCTTGACCCCGGCCGATCCGCCCCTATCTTTCACCGATGGAAAACTATCACGGCACCACCATCCTCAGCGTGCGGCGCGGCAGCACGGTCGCGCTCGGCGGAGATGGTCAGGTGACGCTGGGCACGGTCATCGTCAAGGCCTCGGCGCGCAAGGTCCGCAAGCTCTATCACGACCAGGTGCTCGCCGGTTTCGCCGGCGCCACGGCCGACGCGTTCACGCTGTTCGAGCGCTTCGAGGCCAAGCTCGAGAAGCACCAGGGCCATCTGGTGCGCGCCGCGATCGAGCTGACGAAGGACTGGCGCACCGACCGCGTGCTGCGCAAGCTCGAGGCGATGCTGGCCGTGGCCGACCGCGAGTCGTCGCTGATCATCACCGGCAACGGCGACGTGCTCGAACCCGAGCACGGCATCATCGCCATCGGTTCCGGCGGCGCCTACGCCCAGGCCGCCGCCAAGGCCTTGCTGGACAACACCGGGCT
>JBDSBD010000364.1:0-2678 GCA_039921765.1 Burkholderiaceae bacterium | reverse complement strand
TGTCATCGTCGACCTGCTTCTGGTTCGAGTTGCCGGCATTGAGCGCGCGAACCGGGAGCTTGCCGACCGTGGCCACGATCTCGCCCTTCAGATCGGCCGGCATGCTGCCGAACATCAGCTTGGCGTTGAGGCGCTCGACCAGGTCGGCCGGGTTGTCGGCCAGTGCGAGCTCGGCGCTGAAGTCGGCATGCAGGTCACGCCGCTTGTAGACCACGCCGTTCAACGTGTCGTTCCAGTCGCCAACGCCGGACGCGACGTTGTCACGCATGTAGTTCACATAGCCCGCCGCGGTGGTCTCCTGGGCGAGTTGCATCTCGGGCGCGGCCAGGCCCGCCTTGGCCGCCTCGGTGCCCGGCGGCACATAGCCGGGACGGTAGAAGTTGAAGACCGATGGCGCGTGCAGTACCGTCTGGCCGAGCCTGTCACCCGCGCTGTCGGTGTTGCCGACCCGGTAGGCCCCGCTATCGGACTTGAACGCGAATGCGCGCAGGAACGCCGAAAGCTTGAGCACCGGCTCGCGCACCTTGCCCGACCGGCTCGACACGCGGCGCGCTTCGGCGTTCATCAGCACCGCCTTGACCACCGCCTTCATGTCGCCGCGCACGCCGGCGCCGTTGTCGTTGAAGACGGCCGTGACAGCCGCGACGTATTGCGGGCTCGGATTGCTCGTGACCAGGCGCTGGATCAACTGCCGGCCGATGAACGGGCCGACGTTGGGGTGCTTGTACAAGGTGTCGAGGGCGATGCGCAGGCTCAGCTCCGGGTCCGCCCTGGATTGCGCCGGAATCGTCACACCGAGGAAGCTCTTCTCTTCGGGGCTGTGGTACTGCGGGAAGCCCTGCATCGGCTTGAAGAACCGGTCCGGGTCGGAATGGTTATTGGCCGAGCCCCAGAAGAAGCAGCTGTTGTCGGGTCCATCGGGGCAGTCCCAGCTCCAGCCGGTGAAGACCCTTGCCATGCCGCCGATGTCGGCCTGATCGTAGGTGTCGATCGGCCGGCCGCTGGCGACTTTTTCGCTGCCATCGGCGTTGAGCTCGTGCAGGCCGATGGACATCAGCTGCATGACCTCGCGGGCGAAGTTCTCGTCGGGCACCCGGCCGGTCCGGGTGTCGGCCTTCTGATTCTTGATCGACGTGAGGTAGCTGCCCATCAGCGGATGGCGCGCCACACCCTCGAGCAGGCTGCGGTAGTTGCCCAGCCCCTTCTCGCCGAGCATGTCGAGGTACGCGGCAGCAGCGCGCGGGTTGTCTCCCACCGCGCCGTCGTACATCGAGATCACGAAGATCTGCGACAGCGCAAAGGCCACGCGCTGGCGCAGCTGGTCGTCGCCGCGGATCGCGTGGGTCCAGAACGCGTTGATCATCTCGCTGCGTCCCGCGCCGGGATTCGGATCCCGCGCCTTGATGGCCGCGTCGGTTGACTCCCACAGCGCGCGGTACGACGACGCCGGCTTGTTGAGCTGCTCGTCGATCCAGCGACCGTAGCCGACGCTCATCACATGATCGACGTCGGCATCGGTCGGCCCGAAGCTGGCCTGGGTGAGAAAGCGTGCCGCGTCGGCACGCCCGGCCGGCTTCTCGGCATTGGCCGCGATCGAATTCGGGTCACTGTTGCCCGAGCCCCCACCCCCACAGGAGGCCAGCAATGCGAGCAGTGCCGCCGCGGCCACGGCGTGGGTCAGACGGGCGCCACCACGCGCCCCTGCCTTTCGGCCTCGAAGACTCTCCACGCTCACTCCCGGCAATCGTTGTGGCCGGGTGGATGCAGGCTGTGTGCCAGGTCAAAGTTGGCATTGGTGTGGCTCAAATGCCCACGCACCGTGACCGAGTTGGCAAATCGAGCCGGCCGGCGCGGCCGACCCCGGACGCTTCATGCCCGAGGTGCAATGAGATGTTGCCGCCGGAAACCGGGCGCGTGCGCCCAGATGTTTCGCGGTGTTTGCACCCGCCGCGTTACAGCAGCGCGGAGAGCGAACGACGCACCAGGCTCGCGTCGCGTGCGCTGCGCTCGGCCCAGTCCTGGAGCTGGTCTTCACCGATCTTGCCGACGTTGAAGTAGGTCGACTCCGGGTGGGCGAAGTAAAAGCCGCTGACGCTGGCCGCCGGCGTCATTGCCATGCTTTCGGTCAGGCCCATGCCGATGTCGGCGCAGTCCAGCACCCGGAACAGATCCGCCTTGACGCTGTGTTCGGGGCAGGCCGGATAGCCGGGCGCAGGGCGGATGCCGCGGTACTTCTCCTTGATGAGCTCGTTCGTGTCGAGCACCTCGTCGGCGGCGTAGCCCCAGAATTCCTGGCGCACGCGCTGGTGCAGGCGCTCGGCGAAGGCTTCGGCGAGGCGGTCGGCCAGACCCTTGAGCATGATCGCGCTGTAGTCGTCGAGGTCGTCGAGGAACTGCTTTTCCTTCTTCTCGATTCCCAGTCCCGCGGTCACCGCGAACATGCCGATGTGGTCGGCCACGCCCGAGCCCTTGGGCGCGATGAAGTCGGCCAGGCAGCGGTTCGCCCGCATCACGCCATCGACGACGGGGCGCACGGTCTGCGTGCGCAGGCCGCGCCAGGTCATCAGCACCTGGTTGCGGCTCTCGTCGGTGTAGATCTCGATGTCGTCGTCACCGACCGTATTGGCCGGGTACAGACCGATGACGCCGTTGGCGGTGAGCCAGCGGCCCTCGATCGC
>JBDSBD010000363.1:0-4205 GCA_039921765.1 Burkholderiaceae bacterium | reverse complement strand
CGAACCTGCTGCCGGGCACCCGCGCAGAGTTCATGACGCTGGGTGGCGACACCTTCCAGCACTGGTTCGCAATGGGCAGCGACAGCCTGGGGCGCGACCTGTGGAGCCGTGTCGTGTATGGCGCGCGCGTGTCGATCGCGGTCGGCGTGTCGGTGGCGCTGCTGGCGGTCGTCTTGGGTGTGGGCATCGGCCTGGTGGCCGGCTACTTCCGTCGCCTGGATGGCCTGATCATGCGCCTGATGGACGGCGTGATGACCATTCCGGGCATCCTGTTCGCGATCACGCTGGTGGCGGTGTGGCGGCCGAGCCTGGCGACCATCATCATCGCGATCGCCATTCCGGAAATCCCGCGCGTCGCCCGTCTGGTGCGCTCGGTCGTGCTGAGCATCCGCGAGGAGCCGTATGTCGAAGCGGCGGTGGCCCTCGACACGCCGACCTGGAAGGTGTTGGTGCGCCACATCCTGCCCAACGCGATTGCGCCGCTCATCATCCAGGGCACCTATGTATGCGCCTCGGCGATCCTGGTCGAGGCCATTCTGTCCTTCCTCGGCGTGGGCATGCCCCCCGAGATCCCGAGCTGGGGCAACATCATGGCCGAGGGCCGCACGCAGTTCACGCAGTACCCGCAGAACGTTCTCTTTCCGGGCATCTTCCTGGCGCTGACGGTGCTGGCCGTCAACATCCTCGGCGACGGCCTGCGCGACACGCTGGATCCGAAGTTCAAAAAGCGCGGGGGCTGACCGATGACGAGCGCACCGTCCGTTTCCGTCGCCGCCGCGCCGCCCGTGCTGTCGGTGCGCGGGTTGAGCATCACGCTGCCTGCTCGTGCCGACCGGCCGTTCGCGGTGCAGCGCATCGGCTTCGACGTGCACGCTGGCCAGACCGTGTGCCTGCTCGGCGAATCGGGCTCCGGCAAGTCGGTGATCGCGCAGGCGATCATGGGACTGCTGCCGCCGGGCCTGGCGGCCGTCGAGGGCCGCATCGCGCTGAAGGGTCAGGAATTGCTGCCGCTCACGTTGCTGCAATTGCGTCGACTGCGCGGGCCGGCGATGGCGATGGTGTTCCAGGAGCCGATGACGGCGCTGAACCCGGTGCAGCGCTGCGGCGACCAGGTCGACGAGATGCTGCGCGAGCACACCCGGATGTCGGCGACCGAGCGCCGACGCGAGGTGCTGCGGGTCTTCGAGCGGGTGCATCTGCCCGAGCCTGAGCGCATCCACGCGGCCTATCCGCACCAGTTGTCGGGCGGCCAGCGCCAGCGCATCGTGATTGCGATCGCGCTGATCCTCAAGCCCGCGCTGCTGATCTGCGACGAGCCGACCACGGCGCTGGACGTCACCACGCAGGCCGAGATCCTGAAGCTGATTGCCGAGCTGCAGCGCGAGAACGGCACTGCGGTACTGTTCATCACGCACGACTTCGGTGTCGTCGCCGAGATCGCCGACCGCGTTGTCGTGATGGAGCTCGGGCAGATGGTGGAGCAGGGCGCCAAGCTCGAGGTGTTGCAGGCGCCGCGCGAGGACTACACCAGGATGCTGCTCGCCGCCGTGCCCGAACTGGGGCGGCGTCAGCGCCCGCCGCTCACGGGCGGCCGGGCGCTGCTCGACGCGCGTGCCATCAGCAAGACGTACGTCAGCGGGTCGTGGCCTGGCAAGCGGCGCAGCGTACACGCTGCCCAGGACGTGTCGCTTGCCGTGCATCCCGGCGAGACGGTCGGCATCGTCGGCGAGTCCGGCTCCGGCAAGTCGACGGTGGCGCGTTGCATCGCGCGACTGATCGAGCCGAGCAGCGGTGAGATCGTTGCCAGCGGCCAGTCGGTGGCGCGCCTGCAAGGCCGCGCCCTGTCGCCGTTTCGTCGCCATGTGCAGGTGGTGTTCCAGGATCCGTACCGCTCGCTGAACCCGCGCCAGACGGCTGGCGCGTCGATCATCGAGGGGCCACTGAACTTCGGGGTGCCGCGCGACGAGGCCTGGGCGCGTGCCGAAGACCTGATGCGCCTGGTCCGAATGCAGCCGTCCGCATTGCAGCGCTATCCGAGCGAGTTTTCGGGCGGGCAGCGCCAGCGCATCTCGATCGCGCGCGCACTCGCCTGCGACCCCAAGGTGCTGATCGCCGACGAAGCGGTCTCGGCGCTCGACGTTTCGGTGCAGGCGCAGATCCTCGATCTGCTCAACGAGATCCAGCAGCGCCTCTCGATCGGCATCCTGTTCATCACCCACGACCTGCGCGTTGCCAGCCAGATCTGCGACCGGGTGATCGTGATGCAGCGCGGACGCATCGTCGAGCAGGGGGCGATCGCCGACGTGTTCTTCGCGCCGCAGCACCCCTACACGCAGGCGCTGCTCGCGGCGGCGCCGGGACGCGGCTTCGTGTTCGGCAGCGCCGCCGGTGCCGCCGCAAAAGCTGCGCTGACATGAGCGCCGATCGGGATCCGATGAAACCGCGCGTGCTGATCGGTGGCTTCCTGCACGAAACGAACACGTTTGCGCCGACCCGCGCCGACTGGGCCGCGTTCAACTGCGGCGAGACCTTCCCGGCCTTCATCGAGGGCGATGCGATGGTCGAGAGCATGGTCGGCAACAACATTCCGATCGGCGGCTTCATCGCGGCGGCGCGCGAGCGCGGTTGGCGCCTGCTGCCGTCGTGCTGGGCCGGTGCGACCCCGTCGGCGCAGATCACCGAGGGCGCGTTCGAGCGCCTGGCCGGTGTGATCGTCGGCGACGTCCGCCGCGCGCTCGAGACGGGCAGCCTCGATGCGGTTTACCTGGACCTGCACGGCGCGGCGGTGGCTGAGCACCTCGACGACGCCGAGGGCGAGTTGCTCGCACGGATTCGTGCGGCGGTCGGGCCAAAGATCGCGATCATCGCGAGTCTCGACCTGCACGCCAACGTGACGCGGCAGATGCTGGCCGCGGCCGATGCGCTGGTCGCCTATCGCACCTACCCGCATGTCGACATGGCCGACACCGGGCGCCTCGCCGCGCGGTTGCTCGAGCGGCGCCTGCGCCGCGGTGCGCGCGAGCCGATGCATGCGATGCGCCTGCCGTTCTTGCTGCCACTCAACGTGCAGACCACGATGACCGAGCCGGCCGCATCGATCTACGCCGAGCTGCTCGCGCTCGATCAACAACACGACGTGGTGATGAGTTTTGCGATGGGCTTTCCGGCCGCCGACATTGCCGAATGCGGTCCGGTCGTCTGGGCCCATGGCGACGCCGCCGAAGCCGCCGTGCGCCGCTTGCACGCGCGCATCGACCAGCCGCGTTCGCAGTGGCGCCTCGAGCTGCTCGCGCCACGCGCTGCGGTCGTGCGCGCACTCGGGATCGCGGTCGGCGCGAGCCGGCCGGTGGTGATCGCCGACACCCAGGACAATCCGGGTGCCGGCGGCGACAGCAACACCACCGGCATGCTGCACGCACTGCTGTCCGAGGAGGCCGGCCGGCGCTACCCGGGACAGGTCGCGCTCGGCCTGATGTACGACCCGCGCGCGGCGACGGCGGCGCACGCGGCCGGGGTCGGCGCGCAGATCACGCTGGCGCTCGGCACCGCCGTGGTGACCTTCGATGGCACGACAAGCGATCCGCCGCTGGTTGCGACCTTCACGGTGCGCGCGCTCAGCGATGGCCATGTGATCCTCAAGGGGCCGATGGCGATGCAGCCGACGGTCGAGCTGGGCGCCAGCGCCTGTCTCGAGGTCGACGGCGTGCTGATTGCGGTTGCGAGCGCGAAGCCGCAGATGCTCGACCGCGAGCTGTTCCGCTGCGTCGGCATCGAGCCCGAACGGATGAAGTTGCTGGTCAACAAGAGCTCGGTGCATTTCCGCGCCGACTTCGCGCCGATCGCCGAAGCCATACTCGTCGCCAAGGCCGCCGGGCCGATGGCCGCCGATCCGGCAGATCTGCCGTGGCGCAAGCTGCCGGCCAGCATGGCGCGGCGCCCGTGAGCCTGGATCCAACGACAGGAGAAACCGAGACATGATTCGCACCGCCGAACACCACCTGCGCCGCATGGGCGAGCAGGCCGACGAGTTCATCGCGATCCGCCACCGCATCCACCAGCATCCCGAACTTGCGTTCGAGGAGTTCCAGACCAGCGACCTCGTCGCCGAGCGCCTGCAGGCATGGGGCTATCGGGTCGATCGTGGCCTGGGGGGCACCGGTGTCGTGGCCCAGCTGCAGCGCGGGCGTGGCACGCGACGGCTCGGC
>JBDSBD010000362.1:0-4322 GCA_039921765.1 Burkholderiaceae bacterium | reverse complement strand
GGCGCTGCGGCTTGGCGCGCAGCGGCCGTTGCGGCGTCGGGCTGTAGAGGTGAGGCGTCAGGGGGTTGATCGGGGCGGCAGGCGGCATTGGCAGTATCTCGATAGACTTTGACGATCTATCGTAATGCGGACGCCTCCTTCTTGCCTAACATGTATCGACCCGTCGCTCTGCGCCCTCGCGCGCGAACTGCATGACCGCAACGACCGCGCCGGCGCCCCCGGCCCGCCAGGACGTGACCCTGATCGGGTTGGTCGGCATGGCCCATCTGATCAGCCACTTCAGCCAGCTGTTGCTGGCACCGCTGTTTCCGTGGCTGAAAGACGCGTTCAATGTCAGCTATGCCGAGCTCGGCCTGCTGATGTCGATCTTCTTCGTCGTTTCGTGCATCGTCCAGGCCGTCTCCGGCTTTGTCGTCGACCGCGTCGGACCGCGTCCGGTGTTGTTCGGGGGCCTTGCGCTGCTCGGGCTGGCGGCATTCGGCTTCGCAGCAAGCACCAGCTACTGGATGCTGGCACTGGTCTCGGTGCTTGCCGGAGCCGGCAATGGGGTGTTCCACCCGGTCGACTACACCTTGTTGAACCACAAGGTCCATCCATCGCGGATCGGCCATGCGTTCAGCGTGCACGGCATCACCGGCAGCCTGGGCTGGGCGCTGGCGCCGGCCCTGCTGGTGCCGCTGACGATGGCGTATTCGTGGCAGGTCGCGCTGGTCTGCGCCGGCGTGCTCATCTTCAGCGTGCTCGCCATCCTGTGGTTCAACCGCAGCCAGCTGGTGCTGGATGCGCAACCTGCGACCGCGGAGCGGGCCGGCACGGCCACGATCGGCGAAGGCAAGTTCGACTTCCTGAAGATCCCGGCGGTGTGGATGTGCTTCGGTTTCTTCTTCTTCTACGCCGCCGCGCTGAGCGGTGTGCAGGCCTTTGCCCCCGAAGCGGCGCGCATGTTGCACCAGGTGCCGACGCACCTGGTCGCGATGTGCCTGACGATCTACATGGTGTGTGCCGCCGGTGGCATGGTGGTGGGCGGCTTTCTCGTCTCCGACCCGGCGCGCTGCGAGCGCATCATCGGCGTGGGCTTCGGCAGTGCCGCGTTGATGGCGCTGGCGATCGGCTACACCGATTTGCCGGCGCTCGCGGTGCCGGTGCTGTTTGGTGGCATGGGTTTTGGCGCCGGCATTGCCGGGCCATCGCGCGACCTGATCGTCAAGAGATCGTCACCACCCAACGCAACCGGCCGTGTCTACGGTGTGGTCTATTCGGGGCTGGACATCGGCCAGGCGGTTGCGCCACTCGCGTTCGGTACGCTGATGGATCTGCAGCGTCCCTCGACCGTGTGGCTGGGGATCGCGCTCGTCCAGGCGGTGCTGATCGTCAGCGCCTTCAACGTGCGCAAGGTGCGGCGCACGCGCCTCGTACCGGCCTGAGAGCCAACCCAGAAGGGCGCTGGCGAAGCGGCGCAGCGAAGTCGGCCCATGCGTGGGCCGGCGTTGCGCAGTTGTCAGCGACGCGTCGGTCCGACCCGAGTCGCGGTCGCGGGGGCGCTTCGGCGCTGTGGCGCCCCGCCTTTGGGCACGCTGAGGGGGCTCGGCGCACTCGCGTGCCGGAACGGCGCCGCATCCCGAGCGCTTCGGCGTGCGAGATGCGGCTCCGCTACACCGCGCTGCGGTGCCGGGCGATGCAGGTGTCCAGCACCTCGCCGCCCTCGCGCTTCCACCAGTTCGCGGCCGAGAAGATCTCGACCTCGCTGTAGCCGCTGAAGCCGGCGGCTTCGACCCAGCCACGCATCCGAGGCAGGTCGATCACGCCATCGCCCATCATGCCGCGGTCGTTCAGCAGGTCGCGGGTGGGCACCAGCCAATCGCAGACGTGAAAAGCGAGCAGGCGGCTCTTGCCCGGACTGCGGCCGGCGCGCTGGATCTGGGCCTCGAGCTTCGGGTCCCACCAGACGTGATAGGCATCGACGGCCACGCCCAGCCCGGCGGAACCCTAGGGGTCGAGTGCGTCGCACAGATCGAGCGCCTGCTCCAGCGTGTTGACGCAGGCCCGGTCGGCGGCGTACATCGGGTGCAGCGGCTCGATTGCGAGCGCCATGCCGACCGTGCGCGCATGGTCGAGTGTCGCAGCGATGCCGTCACGCACGTCGGCGCGCGCGGCCGCGATGTCCTTGTGCGCGACCTGGCCGTCGAGCGCGCCGGGCAGCCCGCCGACCACCAGCACCAGACAGTGCGCGTCCAGCGCCTTCGCTTCATCGACGGCGCGGCGGTTGTCGTCGAGCGCGGCGCGCTTGTCAGCGGCGGATGCGGCCGGGAACATGCCGCCGCGGCAATAGCCCGAGAGCTCGATGCCGGTGTCGTGCAGCAGCGCGCTGACGCGTTCGAGCCCGACCGCCGCGACCTGGTCGCGCCACGGCGAGATGGCGCGGATACCGCGTCGCGCGCACTCCTCGATGATGCGGTCGAGCGGCCACTGCGCCCGCACCGTCGCGGTGTTGATCGAGAGCCAGCGGTGGTCGGTCGAGAAGTCGCGCATCGGCGGTTCAGCCTGGCACGCCGTGCAGCGCGAGCAACTGGCGCATGCGCTGCACTGCAAGCTCGGGCTGCTCGATCAGCCCGGCCGCATCGGCCAGGCGGAACAGCTCGGCAAAGTGCAACAGCGAGCGCGCGCTGTGCTGGCCACCGACCATCGTGAAATGCGACTGGTGGCCGTTGAGCCAGGCCATGAACACCACCCCCGTCTTGTAAAAGCGCGTGGGTGCCTTGAAGATGTGGCGCGACAGCGGCACCGTGGGCGCGAGGATCGAATGAAACCGGGTCTCGTCGCCCGCGGCCAGTGCCGACAGCGCCGCGCTGGCCGCCGGCGCAATCGCGTCGAAGATGCCCAGCAGCGCGTCGCTCCGGCCGTGCGTCGGCGCGCTGCCGGCGCCGTCGCCGGCGATGAGTTCTGCGTAGTTGAAGTCGTCGCCGGTGTACATCCGCACGCCGCCAGGCAGCTTGCGGCGCATCTGGATCTCCCGGTTCTTGTCGAGCAGCGAGATCTTGATGCCGTCGACCTTGCCAGGGTTGGCGGCGATCACCGCCAGCGCCGTGTCCATGGCTGCGTCGACGTCGCTGCTGCCCCAGTAGCCGGCGAGCGCGGGGTCGAACATGTCGCCGAGCCAGTGCAGGATCACGGGTTCGCTGGCTTGGCGCAGCAGCCGATCGTAGACGCGCTCGTAGTCTGCCGGGCTTGTCGCGACCCGCGCCAGCGCGCGGCTCGCCATCACGATCAACCGGCCGCCCAGGCCTTCGATCGCAGCCATCTGTTCTTCGTAGGCGCGAATCACGTCGTCGACGCTGCGCGCCGCCTCGGGCGCCAGCTGGTCGGTGCCGCAGCCGGAGGCGACCAGGGCGCCGGGCACGTCGCGCGCCGCATCGAGCGAACGCCGGATCAGCTCCAGCGAGGTCGGCCAGTCGACTCCCATGCCGCGCTGCGCGGTGTCCATGGCCTCGGCCACGCCCAGGCCCATGCGCCACAGTCGCTGACGGCAGGCGAGGGTGGCGTCACAGTCGATCGCGCAGTCGAGCCACGGGTCGATGGCAGCCCGCGGATCGGCCACCACGTGCGCAGCCGAGAAGGCAATGCGGTTGAACGACGGCGCCGCCGGTGCCTGCCAGGCCGTGCGCCCGCTCAAGGTGAACGGCGCGAGCGTGCCGTCGACGCGCGGCAACGGAAGTGTCAGCTTCATCGTCGCCTCACAACGCCAGCGGGGACACATCGACCCAGCGCCGCTCCTTCCAGCTCTGCAGCGCGATCTCGACCAGTTGCACGCCCTTGGCGCCTTCGGCCAGGGTCCAGCGGTAGGGCGCGTCCTCGGCGACGTGACGGATGAAGTGTTCCCACTGGATCTTGAAGCCGTTGTCGTAGACCTGCGCGTCGGGAACCTCCTGCCACTGGTCGAAGAAATTCATGGCCTGCATTTCGTCCGGGTTCCACACCGGACGCGGCGTGGTGACGCGCGACTGGGCGCGGCATTCCTGCAGCCCCGCGACCGCCGAGCCGTGCGTGCCGTCGACGTGGAAAGTCACGAGATCGTCGCGGCGCACGCGCGTGGCCCAGCTCATGTTGATCTGCGCAATCACCGGCTCGCCGTTGTGGCCGACGAGTTCGCAGGTGGCGTAAGCCGCGTCGTCGGCGGTCGCCTGGTACGGCTCGCCCGCTTCGTCCCAGCGCTTGGGGATGTGCGTGGTGCCCAGACACGACACCGACTTCACCTCGCCGAACAGGTTGTCGAGCACGTAGCGCCAGTGGCACATCATGTCGAGGATCATGCCGCCGCCGTCTTC